>JALYSJ010000138.1 GCA_030854855.1 Candidatus Dormiibacterota bacterium | reverse complement strand
TGGCGACCGTCCTGACCAACCCAACCATTCCGGTGGGCGTGAGGATGGATCTGATAGCGAACGCTTCCAAGGCCCTCGACGATGAGTCGGTCAACCTCGCCAAGCTCCTCATCGAGTCGAAGCGCGTCAGAGAGATCAACGCGATACTCGACGAGTACGAGCGTCTAGCCGACGAGGCCGCCGGACGTGTCCGCGCCACCGTCACCACGGCGATCGAGCTCACGCCAAGAGATCGCGAACGCGTCGCGGGCGAGCTGTCCAAGCGCATAGGCAAAGAGGTGAAGCTTCAGGTCGAAGTCGATCCCAAGATCCTCGGCGGCCTGAAGCTCCAGTACGGCGACCACCTCGTCGACGCGAGCGTCGCCACCCGGTTAGAGCAGTTGCGCCGCCGCCTGGCGGAAGCTTCTTAGGAGAAGACGAGTGCCAATCGACCCCAAAGAGATTTCGGATGTAATCAAACAACGGCTCAAGGATTTCGACGCGAGCCTGGTCTCGACCGACGTCGGGCGCATCGTCGCGACCAGTGACGGCATCGCGCAGATTTACGGCCTGCAGAACGCGATGGCCGGCGAGCTGCTCGAGTTTCCGCACGACACGTACGGCCTGGCGCTGAACCTCGAAGAGGACCAGGTCCGCGCCGTCATCCTCGGCGACTACGGTCATCTTCACGAAGGCGACGAGGTGCGCACCACCGGCCGCCTACTCGAGGTGCCGGTAGGCGAGGCGCTGATCGGTCGAGTAGTCAACCCCCTGGGCATGCCGCTCGACGGCAAGGGCCCGGTCAAAACCACCAAGACGATGCCGGTCGAGAGGATCGCGCCAGGCGTCATCACCCGCAAGCGTGTCGACAGCCCTGTACAGACCGGCATCAAAGCCATCGACGCGATGATCCCCATCGGCCGCGGCCAGCGCGAGCTCATCATCGGCGACCGCTTCACGGGCAAGACGACAGTCCTGCTCGACACGATCATCAACCAGAAGGGCAAGGACCTCATCTGCGTCTACGTGGCGATCGGGCAGAACGCGGCCTCGGTCGCGCGCGTCGCCGCAACCCTCGAGGAAAACGGCGCAATGGAGTACACGATCATCGTCGCCGCGACCGCATCCGACGCTGCCTCTCTCAACTTCATCGCTCCCTACGCGGGTTGCGCGATGGGGGAGTACTTCATGGAGCAGGGCAAGGAAGCCCTGTGCTGTTACGACGACCTGACCAAGCAGGCGTGGGCATACCGCGAGCTTTCACTCAACCTACGCCGCCCGCCTGGCCGCGAGGCCTACCCGGGCGACGTGTTCTACCTGCACTCGAGGTTGCTCGAGCGCGCGGCGAAGATGAGCGAAGCCAACGGCGGCGGCTCGCTGACCGCACTTCCTGTGATCGAAACTCAGGCGAACGACGTCTCCGCCTTCATCCCGACGAACGTGATCTCCATCACCGACGGCCAGATCTACCTGCAGTCCGACCTCTTCAACGCGGGCCAGCGCCCCGCGCTCAACGTTGGTATCAGCGTGTCGCGCGTCGGCGGCGACGCACAGACGAAGGCGATGCGCCAGGTCGCCGGCCAGCTGCGCCTCGACCTCGCCCAGTACCGCGAGCTCGCCGCGTTCGCGCAGTTCGCTTCGGACCTGGACACCGCCACGCGAAATCAGCTCGAGCGCGGCGCGCGCCTGACCGAGCTTCTCAAGCAGGACAAATACCAGCCCGTGCCGCTTGCCGAGCAGGTGGCCGTCATCTATGCGGGCACGCAGGGATATCTCGACAAGGTCCCGACGGCGCGAGTACGCGAGTGGGAAGCTTCCTTTGCTCGGTTCCTCAGGAGCGAACACAAGGATCTGCTGGCGGACATTGAGAAGCAGAAGGCGCTCGATGAAAAGCTGTTCGAGCGCCTGAAAGCTGCGATCGCGACCTTTAACCGTCAGTTCGGCGTCGAAGGAGCCAAGGCCGAGGCACCTCAGACACCAGGTCCCGAGGTTCCCCCAACTCCGGCTCCCAAGGCACCTGCCACGCCCGCTCCGGAAACGCCCACCAAACCAGCTCCAGAAACGCCCCACAAGCCAGCTCCAGAAACGCCCCACAAGCCAGCTCCAGAAG
>JALYSJ010000072.1 GCA_030854855.1 Candidatus Dormiibacterota bacterium | reverse complement strand
CTTGAGCCCGGCCGACGTGCGCATCGTCATCAACAGCCACCTCCATTTCGACCACTGCGGGCAGAACGCGGTCTTCAAGCACGCGCCTTTCTACATCCAGCGCGCCGAGCTGGAGCGTGCCCGACGTGAGAAGTCGCCAACATCAGAATGGTTCGACTTCGCCGGCGCACGCTTCGAGTTGATGGATGGCGACGCGCAAATCGCCGACGGCGTTCGAGTCGTATCGACCCCGGGTCACACCGTCGGTCACCAGAGCGTCATCGTCGACACTCCTGATGGCGGGGCGGTGATGATCGGCGACGCCGCGTACACCGCGGACATCTACCGCGATGGCGACACGGCTGACCTCTCGATCTGGGAAGGCCAGTACACCGATCGGGGCGCGTGGACCAATTCGCTCCATAAGCTTCACGACATACATCCGCACGCGGTCCACTTCTGCCACGACACGCAGGTGGTTCACGCGTGACCTTCGGTCCTCTCGTCAGCGCGGAGTGGCTGAAGGAGCATCTTCACGATCGGGACGTGAGGGTGATCGACTTCCGCTGGTATCTGCTCGACCGCAATGGCCGCGACGAGTACCTGCGCGGGCACATCCCTGGCGCCGTCTTCGTGGACCTCGAGGCTGTGACTGGCAAGCCTTCAAAAAACAACAAAGGCCGCCATCCGCTACCCGCCAACTGGCAGGTCCAGGACGAGATGCAGAAGGCCGGAGTGGGGGAGGACACCAAGGTGGTCGTGTACGACGACGCCGGCGGATCGGTTGCGTCCCGCCTGTGGTTCTTGCTGGGCTGGTTCGGGCATGGCGCCCAGGCCGTGCTCGACGGCGGCCTGCAGGCCTGGGGCGCGCCGCTCGAAACCACCATTACTTCCGTGCCTCGTGGCCCGTTCCGATCGAGGGAGCCGGATCGCACGCGAATCCTCGACGTCGAGGCCGTCGAGAAGCTCGATGGCGTGCCGCTCCTCGACGCCCGCGCGGGCGAACGCTATCGCGGCGAGGTGGAGCCGGTCGATCCGAAGGCGGGTCACGTTCCCGGAGCGCTGAGCGCGCCGTGGACGGAGAACCTTGGATTAGACGGCCGTTTCAAATCCCCAGCCGAGCTGCGCAGCCGGTTTTCCGACCTTGGAGCCGATGGCGGCGCGGTCTTTTACTGCGGATCCGGGGTCAACGCGACCCACGACTTGCTGGCGATGGAGATCGCCGGGCTCGGCGGCGGCCGCCTGTACGCGGGCTCCTGGAGCGACTGGTCTAACCGCGACCTGCCGGTGGCCACCGGCAAAGAACCCCGCTAGGTTCTAGGATTTTGGCGTGATTCTCCAAGGCAAGAAGATCCTGATCGCCGGAATGTCCGACCGGCGGAGTATCGGCTATGCCATCGCGGTCGAAGCCCAAAAACAGGGCGCGGAGCTGATCCTGACGAGCTTCGGCCGGATGATGACTATCACGCAGATGACCGCGAAAAAGCTCAATCCAGTGCCGGAAATCCTCGAAATGGACGTGCAAAAACCATCTGACATCGCCGCCGCCGCGAAAGCGATCGGCGAACGCTGGGACAGACTCGATGGAATCGTTCATTCGGTTGCCTACGCACCGCCTGATGCGCTCGGCGGAAACTTCCTGAACACGCCTTGGGAAAGTGTCGCCACGGCGCTGCAGGTGAGCGCTTTCTCGTTCAAAGAGCTGGCCGCTGGTTTTCTCCCGTTGATGAAGGAGCACGGCGGTTCGCTCGTCACTCTGGACTTCGACAACTCGACGCAAGCGTGGCCCAAATACGACTGGATGGGCGTCTCGAAAGCGGCGCTCGAATCGGTCACGCGCTACCTCGCGCGGGATCTCGGCCGTTACAAGATTCGCGTCAACGCGATCTGCGCTGGACCGCTGGCAACGCTTGCCGCGAGCGGCATTCCGGGATTCAAAGACTTCGAAGAGGTTTGGGAAAAACAGGCCCCGCTGGGCTGGAGCTTGCAGGACAAATCGCCTGTGGGCCGAGCGGCCTGCGCGCTTCTCTCGGACTACCTGGACATGACCACTGGCGAGCTCCTGCACGTCGACGGCGGCTACCACGCGATGGGGGCTCAGCTGCCGCCGGCCGACTGAAAAGGGGTATTCCCCAACATGTTGTGTCTAAGTGCGGACAAGGGCGCAACATCATGCTAGGCTCTCCAAAATTCTCCTTTGGAGGGACGCAATTTGCGGGAGTGCCTGGTGATCTACGTTGACGCCGCTCTTGACAAGAATGGCCGGGCCGGATGTGGCCTGGCCGTTTTTGTTAGAGGCCGCGCGGTGTATACGGAATCGTTCGGCTTTTCGCACCTCGGAGGGTCCGCTCAGCTCGAGGCACACGTGTGCGCGGGCGCTCTCGATCTCGCCGCCGCTCGCTGGCCATATCACCGCGTGATAGTGCGCACCGATTGCGCGCCGGTTGTGCGCAGCCGCATGCCGTCCAGTGACAGTTTCCGCATCGCCGTGCATGAAGTTCGCGAGCGATGCAGGCGAGGGTGGCGCGTCGTTCGTTATGTGAGTCGGAAAGCCAATCCCGCACACGAACTTGCGCGCGAAGGGCTGAAGAGTCTGTCGAAACAACAGGTGCTCGTGGCCGCCTAGACTGGCCGGGCGCGCGCAGAGCGCACATACTGATACTTAAGTAGTTTTCGCGGCCAGCTCATATTGCCCAGGCAGGAGTCCCGACATGTCAGCAGATGACGCAGCCCATGGTGAGGATTCTCCGGCCCGTCGTGGCCGCCGAGCTCGCCGGCCCGGCACAAAATCAACCACTACGACAACTCGCACGCGGCGCAAGAAGATTGGCGGTCCTGAGCTCACGGAGCAGCTGAATCAGATGGTCGCGGAGCTCATCAAGGAAAACCGCAAATTGAAGCGCCAGGTCGTGAAGCTGACCGAGCGCGGTACGAAGGTCGCCGCATCCGCCGTGGAGAGAGGGCTGCGCACAATCCAGCGCCGTGTCCAGAAGGCTCTGACAGGTCCGACCAAACGCCGTCGTCGAAAGACCGTGGCCGCTGCCGCGACCCGCAAGCGGACCACGACCCGCAGGCGAAAAGCTACCTAGACCGGGTAACGGCCCGTCGCGGCGGCGGTGGCCACCTCTTCCATGTGCTTGGCCGTCCGGTACGCGTCGACGATGCTGTAGATCCACAGCGCGCCGCCGCCCAGCTCCATCGGCACGCCAAGCGCCGCGCCGACCACGGTGAGATCCAGGTCGAAGCCGAAGAACTGAAGGCCCCCGATCCCAAGCAGGAAGCCGACGCCCTTCTTGTTGTGGCCTAGGTAGAAGTGGCCGCAGCCCGG
>JALYSJ010000071.1 GCA_030854855.1 Candidatus Dormiibacterota bacterium | reverse complement strand
GAGCTGGGTCAGGCGGCGGGCGAGCACAAGGTCCGCGTCAACAGCCTGCACCACCAGGCGATCAAGAGGCTCGGCAAAGGACTGCAGCAGACCGCGCGCGGCGAAGACGGCACGGTGGAGGGCGTCGAGTCCGACGATGGCCTCATAGTGGCGGTGCAATGCCACCCCGAGGAGCTGACCACCGACATGCCCTGGGCCCGCAAGCTCTTCGAGCGGTTCGTGGCCAGGGCTCGCGTCCACCGACACAAGAAGTAAGGCTTGCCGGTTGCTGACGAAGGAGTCACTGGCTCACAAGGTCTCCAGCGGAGAGATCGACACAGTCGTCGTCGCCTTTGCCGACATGCAGGGCCGCCTCATGGGCAAGCGCGTGGACGGAGAGTACTTCGTCGAGACCTCCTACAACGGCGAGTCGACCGAGGGCTGCAACTACCTCCTGACCGTCGACATGGAGATGGACCCGGTGGCGGGTTACGAGATGGCCAGCTGGGAACGAGGCTACGGCGACTTCGACCTGGTACCAGACTTCGCGACCTTGCGCCTGGTCCCGTGGCTCGAGGCCACGGCCATGGTCCTGTGCGACGTTGCCTGGCACGACGGCAAGCCGGTTCGGCAGTCGCCGCGGCAGGTCCTGCGCTCGCAGATCGAACGCGCGAGGAAGCTCGGTTTCGAGCCGATGTTCGGTTCGGAGCTGGAGTTCTACCTGCTGAAGGAGACATACGCGGAAGCACACGCCAAGCACTACATCGACCTCACGCCTTCGGTTCCATACAACCTCGACTACCACGTTCTCGCCACCACCTACGACGAGCCGTTCATCCGCGCCGTGCGCCGGGGGATGAAGGCTGCCGGCATCCAGATCGAGAGCTCCAAAGGCGAAGCGTGGCCGGGACAGCAGGAAATCAACTTCCGCTTCTCCGACGCGCTGACGATGGCCGACAACCACGTGATCTACAAGAACGGCATCAAAGAGATCGCGCAGCAGCACGGCTGTTCTGTGACTTTCATGGCGAAGCCGGATCACCGATGGATCGGCAGTTCGTGCCACGTGCACTCCAGTCTGTGGAAGTCATCGCGCAACGCCTTCGACGGGGAGTCGGCGACATTCAAGCAATACCTCGCCGGCCACATCGCTCACGCGTCCGAGCTAGCGGTCTTTTTAGCGCCGACCATCAACTCGTTCAAGCGATACGCGGCCGGCACGTGGGCGCCCACGACCCTGGCGTGGGGGCACGACAACAGGACTTGCGGCTTTCGCATCGTCGGGCACGGCCAGCACCTGCGCACCGAGTCGCGCATACCTGGCGCCGACGTCAATCCCTACCTCGCTTTTGCTGCGCTGCTGGCCGCCGGCCTGGAAGGGATCGAGAAGAAGCTGGAGTTGCCCGCCGAGTTCAAGGGCAACGCCTACGAGTCGGACGTGCGGCGCTTCCCTCACTCGATGCGCGACGCGATCGTGGAGCTGGAGCACGGCAAGATGGCGCGGGCGGCGTTCGGTGACGACGTCATCGACCACTACCTGAACTACGCGCGGACCGAGCAGGCGCTTTTCGACAAGGTCGTCACCGACTACGAGCGGGCGAGGCTGTTCGAGCGTGGGTAGCAACGTCGGTAGATTGGACGGAAAGGTCGCGGTGATCACCGGCGCGGCCGGCGGGATTGGGCGCGAAGCGTCGCTGCTTTTCTCCGCCGAAGGGGCGCGGGTGTGCGTGGCGGACGTCGGACGGGAGGCGGGGGAGAAGACCGCCGCCGAATGCAAGGAAGCTTTCTATTTCCAGGCTGATGTGAGCGACCCCAAGAGCGTGCAGGCGATGTACGAGGCGACCGCGAAGCGTTACGGGCGGATAGACATCCTCTACAACAACGCGGGCATCATGCCGCCGGACGACGACTCGATCCTCACGACCGAGCCCGACGCGTGGGACCGAGTGCAGGCGGTGAACGCAAAGGGCGTCTACCTGTGTTGCAAGTACGGCATCCCGCACCTGCTAAAAGGTGGCGGGGGCTCGGTGATCAACGTCGCGTCATTTGTGGCGCTGGTGGGGGCCGCGACGTCGCAGATCGCCTACACGGCTTCCAAGGGCGCGGTCCTTTCGATGAGCCGCGAGCTTGCGGTGCAGTTCGCAAGGCAGGGCGTGCGTGTCAACGCCCTTTGCCCGGGTCCGGTCGAGACGCCGCTTTTGATGCGGCTGTTCTCCGAAACTCCTGGCGCTTATGAGCGGCGCCGGGTGCATCTGCCGATGGGCCGGCTGGCCAAGGCACGGGAGATCGCGAACGCGGCCTTGTTCCTGGCCAGCGACGAGTCGAGCTACGTCAACGGCACGACGTTTCTCGTCGACGGCGGCCTGACCGCGGCATACGTGACGCCGGAGTAGATCGCTCGCAGTAACCCGATTGCGGATCGGGAACAGGATGGCCGCGACCTGCGCCACGGTCTGGCCGCCGATCCTCACGGCGGCGGCGCTCCCCTTGTAGCTCGTACTGGGAGAGGCGCGCGGTAACCCGGTTGTGTATCGGGGTGTGTCC
>JALYSJ010000064.1 GCA_030854855.1 Candidatus Dormiibacterota bacterium | reverse complement strand
TTCAACTACGTCCGTGACCTCGGCGAGGAAGGCCGCAAGGCTATCGTCGCCGAGCGAGCGAAAGGGCCCTACACCTCTTTCGACGATTTCCTCAACCGGCTTCGCGGCGCTCCGGTGGGACCTCGCGCGGTCCGCAACCTCGTCATGGTGGGAGCCTTCGACGCTCTCGACCAGCCTCGCCGCGAGCTCCTGTGGGGCTGGCAGGAGAGATGGCACGGCCACGGCCTGCGCCGAAGCATCGACAGGCAATCCGAGCTGCGCCTCAACGGCACTGCTCCGGCTCTCCCCTCCATCGATGAATTTGACAAAAACCAGCTCGAGTATCGGATCTCCGACCTCTCCACCGGCCACCACCTCATCCACTTCTGCCGCGAACGACTCCAGAAGCTGGGGGCGATCGAGAGCAACAAGCTGCCGGCAATTCCCAACTACCAGAAGGTGAGAGTCGCCGGGCTCGTCATCACCCGCCAGGCACCCTCGACCGCCAAGAAGATCCGCTTCTTCACCCTGGAGGACGAGTTCGGGCAGGTGAACGTGACCATCAAACCCGACGTCTACGACCGCTACCGCCAGGTCGCCAACCGCCAACCCATCCTCGTCATCGATGGCGTGATGCAGCGCCAGGACGGCGTCTATTCAGTCCTCGCGAGCCATATCGAAGCGCTCCAGGGAGTGCCCCGGCCCCACCAAAAGTCTCACGACTACCGCTAAGGCCAGCGCGGCCTTCCCTTACTTTCTGTAGCCAGTCATGGGTCTTTTGAGCCAAGCTATGCACTCAGGACTATTGCCGCGGCCCTCAACCGCCGCAGAAGCAGCAACCCCAAAGGAAGGATCCATGTCGATCGGCAGAGAAATCGAAGACATCGCCCGGGACCTGATCAAGCATCAGCACGACCACCCGCCGGTCCGCGACCTGAACCGCGAAGTCGAACGCAAGCTCACCTTCGCCGACCGCGTGGCCGACGATTTCGCCCGCTTGATTGGTAGCTGGGTCTTCGTCCTGGCCCAGGCCGGCATCGTCGTCCTATGGGTTGGGCTCAACGCTCTCAATCTGATCCGGCCATGGGATCGCTACCCCTTTTTCTTCCTCAACTTCATTCTCGGCCTCGAGGTTGTCATCTGGATCTCGCTGGTGTTGATGGCGCTCAACCGGCTCGTCGACCGCGACCGCCTGCGCTCCCAGCACGACTACGAGCTCAACGTTAAGAACGAAGAAGAGCTCAAGGCGCTCATGAACCACCTGATGCACCAGGACGAGATCCTGCTCCAGATCGTGAACCGGCTCGACCGCGGCGACCGTGAGATGAAGCGAATCGCAAGGCACCTCGAGGTGGTGATCGAAACGGCCACCAACCCACCGACGCCGCGAGCGGCGGAACCCGAGCGCCCGCCGATCATCCTGCCCGCGCCTTAGCGCACGACCTTATACACCGCGTACCCGCCGTTGTCGTAGACAAGCGCGCCGTGCTCGTCCCAATACGCGCG
Source organism: Candidatus Dormiibacterota bacterium (assembly GCA_030854855.1). Classification (GTDB taxonomy): domain Bacteria; phylum Chloroflexota; class Dormibacteria; order Dormibacterales; family Dormibacteraceae; genus Palsa-870. The sequence goes on along the minus strand of JALYSJ010000064.1, from coordinate 17,067 downwards.
GCTCGCCCCGCGCGGAATCTCCTGCGGTCCGATCATCACGTAGTCGACACGGTACTTGCGCACGAGCTCAGGAGCTGAAGGATCGCCGGTCAGGATCCGCTTCAAATCCGCGCTCTTGTTCGCGAAGTCCGGCAGCCCATACGTCCACAGCCAACCCGGATAACCGATCATCGCCCGCCTGCCCGCAAGCGTCGGAATCGGGCTGTTGTGCTCGTCGGCGACGGCGAACACCGCGGTCGGGCTGGTGTGGCCCCTCACCCACTCCGCAACCTGCAGCCCACCCGCGTCGGTGAACTGAACAGCGCTCACGCTGTAATCCGACGCGCGCGCAAGGTCGAGCGCGCCAGACAGGCCGAGCAACGCCAGGAGCAGCGCCGCGACGATCGCCGTGACCGGACCGCGCTGAAACATCCGCGCCAGCACGCCTCCGACCACGATGCTGCCGAGCAGGGCCCAGTAGATGAAGAACTTCGTGTTGTCCCAATCCCACGGCTGCAGCACTATCAAGTTGGGCACGAGAAACCACAGCCACATGGGCGTGAACCACTTCACAAACCCGGTGGGAATCCACTGGCGCAGCAGATGACCCGCCAGCAGCAACGGTATGAACACCGACGTGTTCTTGATCCAGAACCACACGAAATCCCGGCCGAACCAGATCAGCCCGTCGCGCTGCCAGTCCGTTGACGAGAGCCAGCCGAGCTCGAGGCAGTAGCCGAACAGCTTTGGGCCATCTCCGCAAATGCTCGTGTTGGCAGGCGGCCACATCCAAAGGAGGATCGGAACGCCAATCGCGACAGCCGGGATGAAAAAGGCGAACCACTGCCGCCGCCGGTTGAAAAGCGCCCAGAAAAACGCGAGAGCCACCACCGTGCCGTAGGCATGGACGTGGAACACGGGCAGCAGCCCGGCAGCAACGCCACAAAACAGGAACGGCCGGCCTTTCGAACCGCTGCGGACGGCAAGCCAGAGTACGACCAGCAGGATCAGCACCAGGCTGAAGCCGAACAGGGTTGAACGCTGCGGCACGAGATACGCAAGCACCGGGTTCAACCACTGGTAGTTCAGGTCGCGGTTCAGTGTGTACTCACGCGGCAGATGCATCAGGACACGCAGGCCGCCGTGCTGGAGGTCGCCCAGCAGCAAGACGAAACCAAGGCCACCGCTGAGCAGAAACACGAAGACCGCGATCGCCGCGGCGGCGCGCCCGCCCGCAAATCGCTGGGCGGCCAGATACAGCACCGCGGGAAACGCCAGGCCGAGCAGGCCGCTCGTCATGACCAGCGAAGAGGTGAGGCGCGCTCCGAGCGGAACAAGAGTCGCGGCGAAGAAGTCGACCATGAAGGGGTAGCCGAGGTGGTGTCCCGGATCGATCGGATACTCGGGTGGAAAGTTGTGCCCGTAGGCGAACGAACCGGCGAAGGTCAGATGGGCCGCCCAATCGCCCCAGATGTTCACGTAGCCGGCGAACAGGCCACTGGGGGTATACACGTACGCGTGGTGCAGGAAATTGAACGTCCACACGCCGCAAACGAAGGCCACCGCGACCAGCGGCCATGGATGGCAAGGAGATCGCGACTCCAGCCATCGCATGCGCGCGTCTGCCAGATCAGCGCGTACCGGTTCCAGATGTGTGGCCACTGAAGCCAGCGCGGTGACAAGCACGATGGCGAGACCAATCAGGACAGTCACCACGGTCACGTCGCGGGCCACGAGACAGACCAGAAAGTCCGCCCCGGTCAGAGCGGCCGCTCCGAGCACAGCGCCAAACACGAGGCGCTCCTCGAGGGTCAGGGCGACTCCGGCGAGATACGTGAGGCCGAAGCCGGCCATCACGCACGCCGCGAGAAATGCCGCCGGCGCTAGTTCCAACAGAAAAGCTGCGGCTGCTCAGGACGCACGTCGGGGCGGCAGTTGACCAGCCAGATCTTCGGACCCCAAGGAGGTGTCTCCGGGCCAATGAAGGACGCGGGACCTGAGATGGGCAGCCCGGTCCACACGGGGTAGAAGTAGAAAAAGAACACCACCGCGAGAGCCAGGTGGTTCAAAACGACCAGCCGGCGGCCCGGCGGCCGCAAATTTTCAGTGACCTGCGTCAGGACGAAAGCCAGTGCCAGGATCATGAAAATGAGCCCGCCGAACATGTGATACATGAAAAGCACGCGGGTGATCTGAGACCAGGGCAGCCATTGGGTGATGAACCCGAGCAGGATGACGGTCGCTGGAAAGCTGCGGTGCCTGACGATGAAGTACGGCAGCGCCGCCACGCACGGTAGGCTCGTCCACCAGATCCACGGGTTGCCGAGATTCGACATGCGTGAGATGAGCTGCTGGCCGGTCCAGTGGTCGATACCGAGGTTTGTGTACTCGGCGTAGTACAGCACCGGCCGCGCCAGCAGCGGCCACGACCACCACGGCGAGCCATAGGGGTGAGTTGCCTTGAGCCCGGCGTGGTAGGCGAATGACTGCCTCTGGTACTCGATCAGATCGTTCAAGTTGTGGAGCTGACCGCGCGCAAAGAACGGATACCAGGACTCGTAATAGATCAGGGCCGGGATCGCCACCAGCGCGATCACCACGACCGCGAGGTATTTGGGCCACCAGATGCCACCGGGGATCGCGGGTCCTTCGCCTCTCCCCCAAGACCAGATCGGAGATTCGGACAGCCGGCCGATGCTGATGTCGACATTCCGGCGGATCGCCCTGACGACCATCAGGAAGACGATGCTCGCAAAGGCGGCCAGCACTATCCACTTGGACGCGATGCCGATCCCCAGCACGACACCCAACGCGACCAGTGATACGAGCGATGAGCGTGGAGTGCGGCTCTGGATGTGGACGAGGTACAGGAAGTAGGAAAGCAGGATGAAAAAGACGGGAAAGATGTCGATCATCCCGATCCTCGACTGGATGAAGAACATCCCGTCGAAGCAGGCGAGGGTCGCGGCCGCGATCGCGAATAGGCGGTTCGGCCAGAGGCGGCGCGCGAACACGTACATCATCGGGATGCACAGAGTTCCGAAGATGCAGGCGGCGATGCGCCACCCGAAAGTGTTGAAACCGAGGTCGATGTAGGCGCCGGTGGCGCCCTGGAAGGTGGCTCGGTACCAGCCATACCCCCACTCCCCCGCGGCGATGAAAAGTTTGGCGAGCGGCGGCTCAGGGTCGAAGTAGTTGTAGCGGCAGTTGTCTGTGGTTGGCCTGCAAGACTCCATTCCCTTGATGTCGTTGTAGGCGTCGACCGGGAAATAGATCTCGTCGAAGACCTGGCCGTTGGGTGGCGAAAGCACCTTGTTCGCATCGGGATAGCCGCGGTTGAAGGGATAGTTCAGCCCACAGAGAGTGCCCGGGTCGCCCTCCGGGTTGACCGGCGTGTTGCGAACACAGTCGGTGATGGCGGGGCTTTCGAACGGATGGACGAAGAAGTCCGGCATGATCGGGCTGAAGAACCGCAGCACGAAGGCGACCGCAGTCAAGACGAGTAGGGCGATCAGATCCCAGCGATCGAAATACTTCCTCTGGGGTCGGGCTGGTGTGACTTGGGGCAGCTCCAGCTGGTAGGCGGGTGGCCCTTTCACCGCCGCCGTTTATGGCGCTTGCCGCCGCCCTGGTTCTGTCCCAGGCGGTATGGCAGGCGCGCGCCGATCTCCCACGCGACGGCGTCGGCGTCGCCGAGAGGGAGGGCGATAGTGTCCTCGAACATCATCCGCGAGCCCAGTCGCTTCTTGAGGGCAGCGAGCTCCTCGTCGGACCCGCGCACTCGTACGAACAGCGCAGGTTTCTCGAGCAGCGGCTTCATCATCGGCGCGACCATCCTGGTGCGCTTGTCCAGGAATGCGAGCTTGAGCGGCTGTACCTTTACGCCCTTGATCCGGTCATATTCGATGACCAGGCTCGAGCGGAGCATCGACACCTTCATGCCGCTGTCCAGCGCCTCGACGTAGCTGCGCCGCTTGTACAGGAGAAATGCGCCTCCGAGCAGCAGGCCGCTGGGGACGTAGAGCAGCCAAATCACGTTGGCGGACTTCGTGATCTGGCCCTGGTAGATCAGCAGGATCGTCATCACCAGGCCGACGGCGACCAGGAAGCCGGCGAAAAAGCGCTGCTGGCGCCACAGCTGGTCCGCGTAGAGGATCGGCTGCCGCAGGCGGCCGGACGGGGTCGCCGTGGTCGGTGACTCGGTGCTCAAGACTGCTGATTATCGGGTCTCGACCAGTCTCGACTTCTTTCCACGGCGCGTCGCCACCGCGATTGGAGCGTATCGGCCTGGTCTCGGGACATCTTCGGCTCGAACTCTCGGTCGAGCTTCCAGAGACCGGTGAGGTCGGTGTCCTGCCAGAGGCCGGCGCCGAGGCCGGCGAGGAAAGCGGCGCCAAGCGCCGTCGTCTCGGTCTGGCGCGGCCGGCGGACGGGGATGCCCAGGAGGTCGGCCTGGAACTGGCACAGCACGTCCATCACCGCCGCCCCGCCATCGACACGCAGCTCTCGCAAGCTCGCCCCGACATCGCGCTCCATCGCTTCGACCACATCGCGAGTCTGATAAGCCATCGATTCGACCGCCGCCCGGACGAGCTGGTCGCGGCCACTTCCACGCGTGAGGCCGACGATGGTTCCGCGCGCGTAGGGATCCCAGTGCGGAGCGCCGAGACCAACAAAGGCGGGCACCATGAAGACGCCGCCACTGTCCGGCAGCGATTCCGCGATGGGACCCGCTTCTGCCGCGCTCTCGATGATGCCAAGTCCGTCGCGCAGCCACTGCAGAGCAGCGCCGGTGACGAAGATCGCGCCCTCGAGCGCGTAGCTGAGGCGGCCGGCCCGCTGCCACGCGACGGTCGTCAACATGCCGGATTCCGACTTGACCCGATTTGGTCCGGTTTGCATGAGGACGAATGAGCCGGTGCCGTAAGTGTTCTTCGCCATCCCGGGGGCTGTGCAAGCCTGGCCGAAGAGGGCGGCCTGCTGGTCGCCGGCGATGCCGCTGATTGGAGCTTCGATGCCTCCGAATGCGCCGGGGTCGGTGGCGGAGATCGGTCCGGACGAATCCGTGACGCGGGGCAGGTTCGCCGTCGACACGCCGAAGAGATCGGCCATCTCCGTGCTCCATTCGCCTCTTTCGATGTCGAACAGCAGAGTGCGCGAAGCGTTCGATGCGTCGGTCACGTGGTCGCGGCCCGCGGATAGTCGGGCCACCAGCCAGCTGTCGACCGTCCCGACCGCGGCGTGCGCGGCGCCATCGACATGCTCGAGGACCCAGGCGAGTTTGGTGGCGGTGAAGTAGGGATCGAGCACGAGGCCGGTCACCGCGCGCACTCGCTGTTCGTGGCCCGTCTCGCGAAGGTGGTCGCATGCGGCGGCGGTGCGGCGATCCTGCCAGACGATCGCGGGAGCGATCGGCTCCAGGGTGCGGCGATCCCACACGACAAGGGTTTCGCGCTGGTTGGTGATGCCGACGGCGCGGACGTCGCCTGGCTTTGCTCCCGCGGCCTGCAGCGCGTCCTGCGCGGTGCTCTGTACCGCTGACCAGATCTCCAGCGCGTCGTGCTCGACCCAGCCCGGCTGGGGATAGTGCTGTGTGATCTCGCGATAACCCTTGGCGCGGACCGCGCCATCAAGCCCGATCACCACGGCGGTGGCGCCGGTCGTGCCCTCGTCCAGGCTCAGCACGACGTCGCGGTCTGGCACTGAAACCTACCGGGTGGGCTGCCAGGTCCGGTTCAGGCTGCCGGTCGCATAGCCTTCGAGGTCCGCGGAGACGAACTTGTAGCCGGCCTTGCGCACGGCGTCGACGACGAGCTCGCGCTGCGCGATGAGCTGCTCGATCTCGGCGCCGTCCACCTCGATCCGGGCGACGTCGCCGTGATGGCGCACGCGAACCTGAGAGAAGCCGAGCGCTTTGACCGCAGCCTCGGCGGCCTCGATCCTGCGCAGCGCTTCGACGGTGACCTGAGTGCCGTGGGGGATACGCGAGGAAAGGCAGGCGAACGATGGCTTGTTCCAGTTGGGCAGGCTGAGCTCGCGCGCGGCGGCGCGGATCTCGGGCTTGCCCATGCCCGCCTCGAGGAGCGGAAAGCGCACGCCGCGGCGCACTGCGGAACGGTGGCCGGGACGGTGATCGCCGGCGTCATCGGCGGTGGCGCCGTAAGCGAGGTGGTCCAGTCCCAGCTCCCGTTGAACCGGCTCGAGCTTGTCGAAGAGTTCTTCTTTGCAGTGGAAGCATCGGTCGGGGTTGTTGCGCGCGTACGCATCGAGCTCAACCTCGTTGGTCGAAAGCTCGATCAGGCGGGCGCCGAGGGAGCGGGCGAGCACGCGGGCCTCTTCCTGCTCGGACTCCGGATAGGCGGGCGAGCTCGCGAGTGCGGCCACGGCGCGATCGCCGAGCTCATCCAGGGCGAGCCTAAGGAGAAGCGAGGAATCGACGCCGCCTGAATAAGCGACCAGCACCGAGCCGAGATCGCGCACGATTCCACGAGCTCGATCGAGGCGGGTGGGGTCGTGACGGTCGAGCTGGATCATGTCCAGCGTGAGATTAGCTCGCCCGGGCTTCGGAGGGTTCCATCGCCGGGGTACCGCACCACGCTTCGTAGTCGATGAGCGAATCGACGGTGGGGTTGTCGCCGCATAGCGGGCATGCCTTGTTCTGGCGCAGCTTCAGCTCGCGAAAGCTCATGTCCTCGCCCTCGAAGAGCAGGTAGCGGCCGATCATCGGGCGGCCGATGGCGAGGAGGTACTTGATCGTCTCGAAAGCCATCATGCTGCCGATGATCCCGGGCAGGACTCCGAACACCCCGGCTTCGGCGCAGCTCTGAACCGATCCTGGCGGGGGAGGCTCGGGGAAAAGGCAGCGATAGCAGCCCGTGCCTTTGGCGGAATCAAAAAGGGCCAGCCGGCCTTCGAACCGGAAGATGCTTCCGTGCACTAGGGGCTTGGCCAGGAAGTGGGCGGCGTCGTTGGCGAGGTAGCGTGTTGGGAAGTTATCCGTGCCGTCGACGATGACGTCGTAGGGAGCGAAGATCCGCATTGCGGTCTCGGAGTTGAGGTGTTCGTTGATCGCGTCCACCTGGACGTCGGGATTGAGGTTGCGCAGCGTTTCGGCGGCCGACTCGACCTTGGGCTTGCCGATGTCGTCGTGGCCGTGGAGGAGCTGGCGCTGGAGGTTGGAGGCGTCGACGGCGTCGAAATCGACGATGCCGATCCTGCCGACTCCGGCCGCTGCCAGGTACATCGACGCGGGTGATCCCAGGCCGCCCGCCCCAAGGAGCAGGACGCTCGAGTTCAGCAGCTTGCGCTGACCGGCGCCGCCGACCTCGGGCAGGATGAGGTGGCGGGCGTAGCGGGCGACTTGATCTGGAGTCAGACTCCTGCCTGTGGACATCGTGTAAGTCAATATACCCAGGGTGGTTCGGCAGTTATTCCTATAGTGGGGAGGCCGTGGAAACTGAATACCTAGACGAAGAGCAGGTCATTGCCCTCTACAACAAGGTGCGGACGGGCAAACGAACCTGGCCGACGGGGATCTGGACGTCGCCCGCGGCCCTCCAGTACGCGGTCACGGTGTTCGATTACTGGATCCACAACGTGATGGGCTGGAAGGGCTGGCCTGACGCGCGCGGAAAGGTGGCGCCGGCCCTGCTCGAGGAGCACCGGCTGGCTGACCTGGTGGAGAGCGTCTTCGTCCCCGAGTTCGGCGACGACTGGCTCGATTTCGAGGTGGTGCTGAACGAGAGCATGCGGCTCTCCGAGGACGAAGCGTGGAAGCCTGACGTCGCCGACCGCCAGGAGCGGGTGGAGGCTGCGTTCGAGCACGCGTTCGAGCAGTTGATCGGCTCGCCCAAACAGCAGCCGAAGCTGCTTCCGACATACCACCGTTTTCGCAATCACCTGCTGCGCATGTGGAGCGCTTTCCAGGAGGCGCAGGCCGAGCATGATAAGGCGGAGCGCGAATCGGCCGAACGGTTCTGGACCCAGCTGCGGTTGGTTCGCAGCACGCGCGCGCAGAACGCGGAGGCGTGGTCGATCGTCAACGCGGAGGATGAGCGACGGGGCGAGGTGACGGTGGTGTGGGGCGAGCCGCACCCGTACTGCCTTGTGGTGCTCGACGACGACATCGAGGTCGGCGGTTGGGAGCAGGTGATCTACCGGCTGGAGCAGGAGATTCTCGTCGAGGAGCCCGGCATTGTCAGCTACGCCGTGTGGCATAAGGGTTTCGTTGGCGAGTACTACCGCTGCGCGGATTGCGGCGAGCTGCACAGCCAGTTCGACGAAGACGCCGGCGGCGAGCTGCGGCTGGACGACCTGGAACCCCCAGAAGAAAAGTAGGGTCTTCCTCGACCGGGCTGCTAATCCACGGTCAGAGTGAAGTTCTTGCCCTCCCAGCCGGTCATGTAATGCGCTGTCCAGGAGAACTCAGTGCCTGGCGAGAGTTTGTTGGAAGGAATCTCCGCAATCCACACACCCAGTGTCGTGTCGGCAGCCTCGACTTCCACGAAGGTCTCCCAATCATCGAACGAGTAATGCACAGCGCCCGGGCGCGGAAGCTGCACGCGCAGACGCCGGCCCGCGAGAATGCGCGTGATCTGGTGTTTGTGCGACCAGATGAAGGCGGGTTCCTGCGCGGGACCCTCGGTGTAGCGGCGGCGGGCGGGCATCACGATGTCGGGGAATCCCGCTAGCGCGATGGTGACGAGCAGCTCGAGGTATTCGGCGTGCGCCCAGCCAAGGGGCGTCGCCGAACCAGTCGGACGCCCGAGCTGAAGTTTGCGTTCGGGGATGTCGGGCGCGTCCCAAACCTGTTCGGGAAGCATCAAGCCCTGGCCGGCGAAACCCTCGAGCGTTCGTACGAGCTCGGCCGCCGGAAGACCCATGGAGAAAAAGTGGCGCGCGCGTTCGCCAGTCAAAACAGGCCACGGTCTTCCGCGCCCGCTGCCGTCCCACGGCGCGCCATCCTCATGCTCGCCATAACGGTCGCCCACGTATCTCCGCCAGCTGGGCCCCGCGGGCAGGCTCGCCTTCAATGACAAGTCGACACCGTTGAGGCTGCGGAGAATGCGATCGTCCTTCGGCCTCCGCAGTCCGTACCTGACAAGCTCGAGAAATTCCGGAGCGATGGCGCCCTCGGTTGGGCGGTGGTCGGGGTCGCCAGCGAGACGCACGTACTGCCCGGCCGCGGTCGAGCACCACGTCTCGACGCGGTCGTTCCAGTAGTCGGCGACCGCGCGCAGGTGACTTGCGGCCACGTGCTCTCCGGCTTCGTGGGCAAACTCTCCGGCCACGATGAGGGCGGCGATGCACGCGGCGAGCGTCGACGGTGACAGACCGCCGAGATCCTCCCATCGATCGAGCTGTGTGAGCGGTCCCTCGCGGATGATGAACTGCGCCGCGGGTCGGACCATGACTGGATAGGGATCGTGGTCGAGGCAGTTCGCCACACCCAGCCGCCACGCGAGAAGGATGGGCAGCGCGACCTGGTCGAGCTCTGTCGAAGTCCAGTGCGGAGTCCCATCGAGGAACCAGTTCTGGTACCAACCACCATCGGAGCGCTGGCGCGTCTGGAGGTGACGGAACGCGCGCAAAGCGGCAGCGCTGTCACCCGCGTCGAGCAGCGCCGTTGCGATGCGGCACAGGTCGCGCGGCCAGACGAGGTGGTAGACGTGGTTTCCGTCGTGGTTGGTCTCGCCCCACGGCGCGCTTGGGGACGCGATGAACGCACCCGCGTGCGACTTGTCTTCCAGGCAGCGCAGCACGCTTAGCGATGCTCGCGCGAGATTTCCTTCGTCACCGCTGACCATCCCCAGCGCCTTGGGCATGTCCGGCTGCGCACGCCATGCGCGTTCGAACGCCTGACGGATGTTGTTCGCGCCCTTTTGCAGTGCCTGGCGCGCGACCTCCTCGGCATCGGCTCGGGTGTGGGCGAATCCGACCGCGAGCTGAAACGAACCCGCGCGAATGCCGATCTCAGCGCCGACCGACACATTTCCTGGACCAGCACTATCGTAGGAGTTGGTCAGGCGGCCATCCCCGTCGCTGAGGTCGACCTGTACATCGGAGCTGCGGAAGTAGCCGGCCGACGCGCGGCTGAAAGGGCCGACGATGCAGATCCACACATCCTGCTGACGCATGAGCAGCGCCGGCGGATGGGTGTCGAGGATCTGGCCGAAGTTGCCTTCGGTCCCGGGCTGCCAGTGCGCCGTTGCCTGCAGATAGAGGCGGACGTCGGGAAGCTCTGGCGTGAACGTCACCGCTATGAGAAGGGCGTTTTCTTCTGGATCGGAGAAAAACTCCTTGGTCAGGCGGTATTCGTGATGCGTGCTGTCGACGATGAAACCCGGGACGCCGGCGCTGATCCAGCTGATGTTGTGCTGGCCGTCGGCAGCGTCGTCGACGGGCGGCGAGCCGCCGGCGGAGGCGAAAAAGCGGAGCTCGTGAAGCGCGACTCGATCAAGAAAGGGAAAGAAGACTTCGCTGAGCGACCCGTCCGCGAGCGTGTACCAGAGCTTGCTCTTCGAACCGGGTGCCGCTCCGAACGCCATTTTTCGACCGGGACCCCACATCGGCGGTGCGCCTGGTCCTCCTGGAGCCTCCATCGGGCGTTAAGTATGGAGAGCAGTCGCGACCGATAGAATCGATCGACGACACACTGACTACCCGGGGGGATGGCTGAGTGGCCGAAAGCACCCGCCTGCTAAGCGGGTAGGGGGTGTAAAGCTCCCTCGAGAGTTCGAATCTCTCTCCTCCCGCCAAATTGAATTACGGCTCCGCCTTTTGCAGCCGCCACAGCACCTCGTCCCGGTAGACTCCCGTTGGTGACGAGTCGTGTCGCGGCGGTCCTTGTACTCGCCACACTGTTAACCGCGAGCTGCTCCATCAATCGGGGTCCGGTCGCCAAAAGCAGTCCAAAACCCTCGCCGAGCATTCTCAAATGGGTCGATTGCAGCGCCGGATTTCAGTGCACCACCGTGCAGGTCCCGCTCGACTATTCGCATCCAGAAGCTGGAACGATCAAGATCGCGCTGAATCGCAAGCCCGCGACCGATCCAGCCCGCCGCATCGGCTCGGTACTCACCAACCCCGGTGGGCCCGGAGCATCCGGCATTCAGTTCCTCACCGGTGAGGTTGGCAACATGACGATTCTCAATACGCGATTCGACCTCATAGGCTTTGACCCACGTGGCATAGGCCAGAGCGTTCCGGTGCGCTGTCTGGACGGACCGCAGGAAGACGCCTTCAATGCCCTCGACCCGGTACTCGATGATCCGCAGGAGAAGCAGGCGACAATCGACGCTGACAAGAACTTCGCGGCTGCGTGCAATCAGCGCAGCGCTTCGGTCCTCCCTTTCATCGATACCGTCAGCGCAGCCAGAGACATGGACATGATCCGTGCAGCGCTTGGCGACGAGAAGCTCACGTTCCTGGGGTTCTCATACGGGTCCTTTCTCGGCGAGCACTACGCCCACCTGTTTCCGACCCATGTTCGCGCGCTTGCCCTGGATGGCGTGATTGACCCGTCACTCACCCCTAACGAGCTCCTGTATGCCCAGCTCCTCGGCTTCGAGCAGAACCTGCAGGCCTTCTTGACTGACTGCCGGGCGCGCAAGACCGGGTCGTCGCCGTGTTCATACGCGCAAGCCGGTGATCCGGGAGCCAAGTTGATGGATCTGATGCAGAGGCTCGACACGGCCCCGCTGTCGGTGGGAAGCCGCTCGCTAACGCGCTCGCTCGCTGTCATCGGGGTGCTTACACCGCTTTACGATCAGAGCACGTGGACGTATCTCGACCAGGCATTGACGCAAGCTGACCGGGCCAACGGCACACTCCTTCTGCGATTCTCGGACCTCTACCTCGGCCGCAAAGCCGACGGCACGTATGACAACCAGACCGAAGCCAATACCGCCGTCAACTGCATTGACCGGCCCGTCCCCCCCGATGTCGCCGCCTACGACGAGCTCGGACCCAAGTTCGCAAGGGCGTCAGCCTTGTTCGGCTCCGCGTTCCAGTACTCGAACCTCATCTGCGCATACTGGCCGGTCAAGCCGAAAGGCAAGGTTGGCCCGATTGATGCAAACGGCGCGCCGCCCATTCTGCTCATCGGCGCCACCGGCGACCCGGCTACGCCGTACGTTTGGGCTCAGGCGGTCAACAAGATGCTGAACGGATCCGTGCTCCTCACGCGCGAGGGCTATGGGCACGTGTCTTACGACAAGAGCGCTTGCGCCAAGCAAGCGATCGACGCGTACTTGATCGACCTCAAGCTTCCGGCCCAGGGAACCGTCTGTAACTAGCCCGGCTCCTTAGCTCGCGGCCGCCGCACGAGTTGCGGAGGCGACGCTGGCGAAGACGAACGCCCACTTTCGATGGCTGAACCGCATGACAGTACGCTTGGCGGCGTGCCCGAGCTACCCGAGTTAGAGGCGCTTCGGATCCGCCTTAGCCCCCGTCTATCGGGCAAGTTAATCACGGCTTCGTCAGTAAATCCGAAGAAGGCTCATCTGCTTCGCTACCCGGTGGACAACTTCGCGCTCGAGCTGCCGGCGCGCCGGATCAATTCGATGACGCGGCGGGGCAAGCACCTGGTGTTCGCCACTGAGCTTGGCGGCGGCGGCTCGCCCCGGTGGCTGGTGATCAATCCGATGCTGGGGGGTCGTTTCCAGATGGTCATTGGCGACGCGCCGGTGCCGGCGACGGAGGTTTTCACCGTCCGCCTCGAGGGACGAGAGGATCTCCGCTACCTAGACCATCGAGATATGGGGCGGATCTACTGGGTCTTTGACTGTGATCGCGAGGTTCCGGGGTGGGCGCAGCTCGGCCCCGAAGCGGACTCGGTGCGCGAGATGGGTCTCGAGGTGTTCCGCAAACGCCTCCGGCGGTTTCGCGACGAGCTGAAGGACCTGCTGCGGAACCAGGAGTTCCTTGCGGGCATCGGCAATGCCTACTCCGATGAGATTCTGTTCGAGGCCCGGTTGCTTCCGTTGCGCCGGCGGGCCTCGCTTAAGCCCGCCGAGGAGGAGGCGCTGTTTGAGGCCATCCCAGTGGTGCTGAAGCGGGCGGTTGACGCGATCCTCGCCAACCCCAACTACGACGAGTCAAAGCAGGACAGGTCTTTCATGTCGGTGCACATGAAGGGCGGGAAAACCTGCCCACGCTGCGGTCACCGAATCAGTCAGATAGGGTCCAATCGCGAGCCGCTGAACTTCTGCCGCGGCTGCCAGCTCTGAGCCGGGCACACCCTATCGAGGGCCCTCCGTCCTCCACCAGGCGCCCCCTCCCCCGCCTTCGGCGCGGGGACCCCAGCGGACAACCGGTCTCAGTGTATGAGTCGAGTCAACCCCAGGCTGTTAAGCCCGGCTGGCGGCGAGCTTCCCCGAAATGCTCTCGAGCAGCCGCTGGGAGGCCAGAGCGATCTCGTCGACCGCGCCCTCGAAAGCCTCATGGTGCCGGCTCGACGGCTCCCGGAACCCGCTCACCTTGCGCACGAACTGGCGCGCGGCCGCGCGGATCTCCTCATCGGTGGCGACAACTTCAGCGTGACGCAGGGTTTTGATGCTTCGACACATGCCACCACGATAGACGGCCGAGGCTACCGACCCCGATGCGGCGGCAGCTCCGGCAGGTCGTGCGGCGCCAGCCGCGTCGGATCCAGGCCCGCCCGCTTGAGCATCGCGTCCGCCAACCGGTCGTACCTCCGCTCGGCGATATCCCCCACCGGGTCGGCGCTCGCGGACATGAGCTGCCGGAAGCTCAGGGTCGTAACCGCCCGGTAGGCCAGGACCGCGCGCGCCTGCTCCGCCCGCCCCGTCATCGACGCGATCCGCACGAAGGCCAGCGCCGCGCCCGTTTCTCGCATATCCCGCCATCGCCACGCTGCGTACGGAAGCAAAACCAAAAGGATCGGCGGCACTGCAACAAGCAAAGCAAGCACGATCGCCGTCTGAAGGATCGCATCGTGAATCTGCGTTCCGGCGGACACCAACGAGTCGCCCGAGTACTTCTTCAGCGCGTCAGCGGTGTCGAGCAGGAACTGGGTCAGAAATGGAATCCCGCCCGGAACCGAATGCCGGAAAGATGCGATCCACGAATTGAACGTCTTCCCCGTGCTGGTGATCCCATCGGCGATCGCCTGTAGCCCCATCACAGTCTGGTAGATCAGAAAACCCAGGTACGCCCACACGATCGACCAAGCGACGGTCACCGTGTCAGCCAGCACCCGAAGGAAAGCGGGCCAGCGCCGGTCCGGATATGCCTTGATCATCACCGCGACGATAAGTCATCAGGCGGTCGGGCCGAAGAGCCTAAATCGCGAACTCGAACTCCTTGCCGTCTTTCAAAACCGGCAGCGCACGGGCGCGCCGCCCGGTGCACGGCGGCGCCACGTAGCGATGAGCCGGCCACCTGAACCTCGCCAACATGCGTCGATTGCGCCCGGAACCGCCGCTCGCGCGGCAAGAACGATCGCGGAACTCCTCTAACGCACCGCGATATCCTCGTTCCGTGGGGTTGTCGGAGGATCTGGTCAGCGGGGCAGAGCGGGTTCTCGCTGATCCAACCGAGGCGATGTTTCGCTGGATACGAAAGATCAGCCCCCTGCAGCCCTCGTCTTGAGCGCCGACTACGACGCGCATGTTCACGAGAACTTCATCGACGCCGGCCAACGCCTGATCAGCATTCCGGTGCAGCGCAAGAAGAGGCTCGCCATCCTGCGCTGGCTGGTCGAAGACTTTCAGCCCGGCCGCCGGTACGCCGAGACCGAGGTCAACCAGATCATTTCCCGACGCCATGAGGACTTCGCGACCCTTCGAAGATATCTCGTCGACGAGGAGCTGATGCAGCGGCTGCGCGGGATCTACTGGCGGACCGGATCCGTGGCCAACGTCGGCCACGATCCGATGTCGTGGCCCACTCACCGCCTAAGGTAGGCGCGAGCCATGCCCTTCACCACACGCCCTGAGCTGCAGGGCACTTTCGGGATGGTCAGCTCCACGCACTGGCTCGCCAGCGCCACCGGAATGGCCGTGCTCGAGCGCGGCGGCAACGCATTCGACGCCGCGGTCGCCGCCGGTCTCACCCTTCAGGTCGTCGAACCGCACCTGAACGGGCTGGGCGGCGAGGTCCCCATCCTTTTATGGGATGTCTCGCGCAAGCGGGTCGAAGTGATCTGCGGGCACGGCAAGTCACCCGCCGCGGCCACCATCGAGCGCATCACCTCGATGGGACTCACCGAGATCCCCGGCTCAGGACCTCTGGCAGCCTGTGTCCCGGGCGCCTTCGGCGGCTGGATGACCTTGCTCCGCGACCACGGCACCTGGGATTTGAGCGACGTCCTGGAGTTCGCGATCGGTTACGCAAACGCAGGCTACCCGCTGCTGGCACGCGTCGCGGACGTCATCGCGATGATGGAAGGGCTTTTCCGCGAGCACTGGCATGCATCCGCGGCCGTCTATTTGCGTGGTGGCCTGCCGGCCGCCCGCTCGCGATTCACCAACCCGGATCTGGCCGCGACGTACACGAGGCTTTTGGCCGAGGCCCAATCCGCGAAGGGAGGGCGAGAGGCCCGGATCGCGGCCGCGATGAGAGCGTTCTACTCAGGCTTTGTCGCCGAGGCGATCGAGAGTCACTGCAAGCGCGAGTTCATGGACAGCTCCGGCGAGCCCCATCGCGGGCTCCTGGTCGCGTCCGATCTCGCCGAGTTCACCTCGCCACACGAGGATCCAGCAACAGCAAATTTCGATGGCTGGACGGTGGCAAAATGCGGTCCGTGGAGCCAGGGCCCGGTTTTCCTGCAGCAGTTGCGACAACTGGAAGGCCTGGACCTCCACCACAAAGGCTTTCTTTCGGCCGGCCACATCCACGCGGTCATCGAGAGCGCCAAGCTCGCGTTCGCCGACCGCGAAGCCTGGTACGGAGACCCCGATTTCGTGGATGTGCCTCTGGCCGCGCTGCTCAGCCGCGAATACGCCGATCAACGCCGGGCGTTAATCACTGAACAAGCGTCGCTCGAACTGCGTCCGGGGGCGCCCGGCGGACGAGAGCCGAGGCTCCCGCAACGAGTGCGTCAGGCAATCTCTCAGGGCCACTGGACAGGGGCCGGCGCCCAGGCGGTCGGCGAGATTCGCGGCGATACCGTTCACGTCGCGGTGGCCGACCGGCACGGCAACCTCGTCGCGTGCACGCCGAGCGGCGGCTGGTTGCAGAGCTCGCCCGTCATCGATGGCCTGGGGTTCTGCCTCGGCACCCGCGCTCAGATTTTCAACCTCGATCCCGAACATCCAAACCATCTCGAAGGCCGCAAGCGTCCGAGGACCACGCTCAGTCCATCGCTCGCGTTGCGCGAAGGCGAACCGCGGCTCGCCTTCGGCACTCCCGGCGCCGATCAGCAGGACCAGTGGTCGCTCCAGTTCTTCCTCGCCCATGCCGTGTTCGGCCACGACCTGCAGGCGGCAATCGATGCCCCGATGTTCCACACCACGCACTTCCCGAGCTCATTCGCGCCGCACGACTCACACCCGGGCCGCGTCCACCTCGAGCCACCTCCGGACGCCGGCGTCGTCGGCGAGCTGACGCGGCGCGGACACGATGTAGTCGAGATGGATCGGTGGTCTCTCGGCCGCCTTTGCGTGGTTGGCCGGGACCCCAAGACTGGCATCCTGTCGGGCGCCGCGAACCCCAGAGGCGCCCAGAGCTACGCCGCAGGACGCTAAATCAGGAACGCATCCTCGGATCGAGCGCGTCCCTCAGCGCGTCCCCCAGGAAGTTGAAGCTGAAGACCGTCACCGAGATCGCGAACCCCGGAACGAACGCGAGCCACGGGTCGTTGGCGAGGAACGTAGATCCCGAGTTGATCATCTGACCCCAGTCGGGAGTCGGCACTTGGGCGCCCAAGCCCAGGAAGGAAAGCACCGCCTCGGCCAGGATCGCGAATCCGGCGGAAAGCGAGACCTGGACGATGACCGGGTTCAGAAGGTTGGGAATCATGTGGCGCACCACGATGCGGAGCGGGGTCGCGCCCAGGGAACGCGTGGCGATTATGAAGTCCATCTGCTTGAGCTGGAGGACCAGCGCGCGAAGGAGCCGGGCATA
>JALYSJ010000063.1 GCA_030854855.1 Candidatus Dormiibacterota bacterium | reverse complement strand
ACGTAACCTCGGGCGGCCAGCTTGAGAGCCTGCTGCACGCGCTGCTCGACCAGCAATATGGTGATCCCTCGCCGGTTGATCTCCTCCAGAGCGGCGAAGATCCGCTCGATCAATAGCGGCGCGATTCCCAGCGAGGGCTCGTCGAGGAGGAGCAACTCCGGCCCCGACATCAGCGCCCGGCCTATGGCCAGCATCTGCTGCTCGCCGCCCGATAGCGTTCCGGCCAGCTGCAGCCGTCGCTCCCGGAGCACGGGAAAGAGCTCGAACACCTGGGCCTGGCCGCGCTCGCGCCAGGCGCTGTCGCGTTTCAGGTAGGCGCCGAGCAGGAGGTTGCGCCAGACCGGTAGCCGAGCGAAGAGGCGCCGCCCCTCGGGGACCAGCGCCACGCCGAGTCGCGCCACCCTCTCGGCGCTGAGTCCAGTGATCTCGACGCCCCTGAATGCCACGGTCCCGCGGCGGGGCCGCTTGAGCCCCGCGATCGTGGCGAGAAGCGTGGTCTTCCCGGCGCCATTGGCGCCGACCAGGGAGACGATCTCGCCATCCCGAACATCCAGGGAGATGCCCCGGAGGGCTTCGGCACCGTCATAGTCGACCTCCAGGTCGCGGACCTCAAGCAGCGCCATCTGCCTTCCCCAGATAAGCTGCGATGACGGCCGGGTCGCGGGCCACTGTGCCGGGCTCGCCGTCCGCGATCTTGACACCGTGGTCGAGGACGACGAGTCGGCTCGAGAGCGGCATCACGACCTCCATGACGTGCTCGACGAGAAGGATCGTGAGGCCCTCTCGATTGAGGTCGCGGACGAGGTCCACCGCCTGCCTGGTCTCCGTCGGCGTGAGGCCGGACATCACCTCGTCGAGAAGGAGCAGCCGCGGGCGCGTGGCGAGAGCTCGCGCCATCTCCAACCGCTTCTTGCTGGCCAGTGTCAGGTTGACGGCCGGGCGGTCGGCTTCGGCGTCGAGGCCTACCCGCTCCAGCACCTCGATGGCCAGGCGGCGGGCAGCCATCGGCCGGCTCTCGCGCAGGTAGGCGCCCAGCATCACGTTTTCCAGCGTGGTCATGGATCGAAACAGCCTCACCACCTGGTAGGTGCGCCCGATCCCGACCGCCGCCGCCCGCTCGGGGGACCATCCTGTCACGTCCCGACCCGCAAACCGGATCCGGCCGCCGCTTGGCTGCAGAGCTCCCGCGATGAGTGCGAACAGGGTCGACTTGCCGGCGCCGTTGGGCCCGATCAGGCCCACGATCTCCCCCTCCTCCACTTGGGTCGAGACTTCATTGATGGCCACCAGGCCGCCGAAGCGCCTGACCAGACCCTCGACCTCGAGGAGGCTCACCGCGAGAGCCGCCGCCGAAGCCGGCCGGCGAGCCCGACCAGGCCGGCCGGCTCCAGGACTGCGATCGCGACCACCAGCGCGCCGTAGATGACGAAATCCAGTCCACTACCGCCGCCGCCGAGGTGGATCCGGGTCTGCTGTTGTATGAAACTGAGCACGGCGGCCCCCACCAGGGGTCCCCAAAGGGTGCCCGCGCCGCCCAGCACCGCAACCAGGACGATCGCGATCGACTGGCTCAGGCTGAGCACGATGTTCGGGTCGACGAAGAGCACATACATGCCGTAATAGCCACCCGCCATGGCGGTCAGCACCGCGGAGAGGGAGATCGCGAAGAGCTTGTAGCGGCGCACCGGGACACCCATCGCGCGGGCCACCTCCTCGTCGTCGCGGATCGCCCGGCTATAGGCCCCCGCTCTACCTCTCAAGTACAGCCAGATCACCAGGCTTGTCAGCCCGAAGAGCGCGAGCGCGGCCCATACGTACTCCGACTGGTCGCGCACGGGGAACTGCAGGTTGAGAATCGAGGGCTCCTTGATCGGCAGTTCGAGGCCGGTGGCCGAACCAAGCTCCTTGGTGTTGACGACGACAGTGAATACCAGCTGCTGCATGGCAATCGTCGCGATCGAGAAGTAGTGGCGGCGAAGGCGGAAGACGGGGAAGCCGATGACGACGCCGGCGACGAGCGCGACTGTCATGCCGGCCGCGATCCCGAACCAGGGCAGGACCTCGTGCCTGGCCAATAGGTAGCCCGTGGTGTACGCACCCGCGCCGAAGAAGATCGACTGGCCGAAGGAGACCTGGCCGGTGTAGCCGCCGAGCAGGTTCCATGCCGCGGCGGCGCTGGCGTTGACGAGGACAAGGATGGCCAGGTTCTGCCAGCTGGGATCCTTGACCAGGATCGGCAGCAGCAGGAAGCCGACGCCGACTGCCGCCACCGGTCCCCAGCGTCTAGCGCGTGCCAAAAAGACCCTGTGGGCGGATCAGGACGACAACCAGGTAGAGCGCGAAGATGGCAGCAGAGGCGTAGGCCGGTGCGACCAGGCCGACCAGCGTCTGCACGATCCCGAGGAGAAGGCCGGCGGCGAGGGCGCCGCGGAGCGACCCAAACCCCCCCAGGCTGACAACGACGAAAGCCACGAGCCCAAAGCCCGCGCCGATTGTTGGGTCCACCGGGTAGTAGTTCATGAGCAGGCTGCCGGCCACTCCCACGCTGGCGCCGCCGACGATCCAGGCCAGCAGATGCATTCGCTCGGGATCGATCCCCATCAGCCGCGCCGCGTCGGCGTCTTCCGATACTGCGCTGAGTGCGGAGCCGACCTCGGTGCGAGCCACGAACCACCAGACCAAGCCGGTCGACATGAGCGCGCCCACCGCGGCAACCAGTTGAGGCCCGCCCGCGACTACGTTGTAGGCAACCAGCCGATAGGGCTCCACGAAGGGGCCGACCACCGCCCGTGGATCGGCGGAAAAGAGCAACTGGGCGAGACCACGCATGAAGACCAGCACACCGAAAGTGACGATGATCGCGGAGAGAGGCGGGCCTTTCATCACCCGCCGGATGCAAACCGCGTAAACCACGGCGCCGATCAGCGCCAGCGCGACAGCGGCGATCGGGATCGCGAATAGGGGATCGAGCCCGAACAGCAGCCAGCAGAAGAATGTCACGTACATCGCCGCCATCAGGAACTCGCCATGCGCGAAGTTGACGATGTCCATGACGCCGAAGATCAGCGTCAGCCCGACGGCCACCAGGGCATAGATGGCGCCGATCAGTAGGCCGCTGACGACGGCCTGCGCGAGCTCCATTCGGGGTCGGGCTAGCGGCCGGTCAGAGGCGGCATCGGCCACACCACTTTGGTGGTGGCGGCGTCGGCGGGAAAGATCACCCGGTACTGACCCCCCACGATCTGCTCGATCACTCCCTGCGCGAGTTCATTCTGTCCGTTGGGGTCGAACTTAACCCCTTTCCAGGGCATGACAGTCTTGGTCAGGTTGAGCTTGACCAGCGCGTCACGGATCTTTGTCGGGTCGGTCGACTTCGAGCTCTCGATGGCCGCCCCGATCGTCATCATCGCGGTGAAGTCGCGGGCGCTGTTCTCCGTCATGTCCTGTCCGAACTTGGCCTTGAAGGCATCCGCTACGGCTTTTGCGGTCGGGTTCTTCTGCCCGATCTCGAGCGCCCAGGCAGCGCGGGTGACGCTGTAATCAGCCTTGGCGCCGAGCGTCGTCACGAACTTGGGGTCGGAGAACCCTGCGCCGAAGCCAAGGATGATGGGTGGTGTGTAGCCGAGCGTGGCGAAGGTCTTGATGAGCAAGACCGCGTCGTTCAGGAAAGCGAAGACGAAGACCGCGTCGGGGGCGTCCGAGCGGACGCGCTGGACCTGGCTGGTGAGGTCCGTGGAGTTGGTCGGAAAGGAAATGTCGTCGAGCTGAACGCCGAACGCGGGAGCCTGCTCGGTGATCACCTTGGCCCCGTCGTTGCCGAACTGGTCATTGGTGTGAAGAACGACTGCCTTCTTGATCGGATGCTCCACGACCTGCGTTTTCAGCCAGTCGAAGTAGGTCATCGCGAAGGTCAGGTCGCTGGGACCGGTCCGGAAGAAGTACTTGAGGCCGCGCGCGGTGAGCGCCGTGGAGCTCGAGCTGCCGTTCACGAACGGAACCTGCAGCCTCTCTGCTCGCTGGCTGGCGGTCAGCGTGACGGCGCTCTGATAGCTGCCGGTCAGCACGACCGCCTTCTCCGTCTGGACCATGCGGTCGACTTCCGACGCTCCTACTTCCGGGTTGCCCTGGCTATCGCCCTCGACGAGCTTGATCTTGCCCACTGTGAGTTTCGGGAGGTCGATATTCGGATACTTGCCATTCAGCACATCGACCGCCAGCTGGGTACCGTGCAGAGCGTCGGTGCCGCTGCTGGCATTGGAGCCGCTGGTCGGAAAGATGGCGCCGACCTTGATTTCCCCGAGGTTGGTGGTGGGTTGATTCCCACCGCCTCCACAGGCAAGCAACGCCAGGGTCGCCGTCATCAGTAATACGACCGTTAGGTGCTTCATGTCGCTGTCCACCCCCATGATCCGGGTGCCGCCTCTCGGGGCAGGTCGGTCACGAACATCTGCCCAGGTTCATGGGTAATCATAAGCTCGGGTCTGGCTTCTGCTGCGACCGCCTGGGGAGTCACGCCGCAGGCCCAGAATGCAGCTATCTCCCCGGGCCGGATCTCCACTGGGTCACCGTAGTCGGGGTGATCCAGGTCGGTGATCCCGATCCGCGCGGGATCGCCGACATGAACCGGGCTTCCGTGGGCGTGCGGGTAGCGGGCACTCAGCTCAAGGACCAGACCGAGCTGCTCCTGCTTGATCGGCCGCAGGGTGACCACCAGCGGGCCATGGAAGCGGCCGGCGGGCAGGCAGCGGAGGCTGCTGACGAACATGGGCACGGTCGTCCCGCAGGCGATGTGCCGAATCTCGACGCCGGCATCGATTAGAGCGTGCTCGAAGGTGTGGCTGCAGCCGAGCAGAAAGCTCACCAGGTCATCGGTCCAGAGCTGGCGGACATCGGTCAGGCGTTCGGCGAGCTTCCCGTCTCGGTAGACGCGGTAGGCTGGAACGTCAGTCCTGATGTCGGCTGCCGCAGCACTCAGGATCGGTTCGGACTCACCCGGGGGAAGGATCTCGACGAGCGGACAGGGCTTGGGGTTACGGGAGCAGAAAGCCGCGAAGTCGGCTGCGTACTTCGATGGCAGAACGACAAGGTTCGCCTGCTGGTAGGCGGGGCAGTGGCCGGCGGTGGTGCCCCGCCATTTTCCGGCGCGGGCCTGCGCGCGGAGGGCGGCCGGCGAGTGCACGACACCCAACGTCACATTCAAACGGGTATTTGACCGGCTAAAAGGAACAATCCCGCCAGGCGGCCAATCAGAGGCCTATGCCTGTCCTCGTACTCCACGACGGCAACATACCCTCTTTCATGGGTTGCCCTTATGAGGTTGGAATACCTGAGACGGCGCCGCCAACCCTATCGGACCAAAGGGGCATTCAGGCAGGCTCCGTAAGGCTATGTGCCTACGTAGTCGCCACTTGAAACCGCTTCCGGTACGGGAAGGCCATCTTCTTTGAGTCCAGCAATGTGCATGGCAAACGCTTTGCGCATTCGAGTCAGGGCTTCGGCACGCGTCTTGCCGGTGGCGACGCATCCCGGGACGTCCGGGAGGTAAGCGGCGAAGTTACTTTTCGCCTTCTCGATGACCACCAGATAGCGACTCATCTCATAAATCCCAACCGTGCTTGTTTCAGGATACTTCGAAGCGTCCTCGGCGGCAGCTCATCCGAGAAATGACCTGCGATTGTCACGCGGCCCTTCAATCGCGGGTGTTTGAACTGGCGATGACTGCCCTCTTGGGCCACCTGATACCAGCCTTCGTCACGAATCAGGCGGATCACGTCTCTGACTTTCAACCCGGGGCACAATATCGGCGGCAGCGCGGTTCCGGAACCCAGCCTGTAAAGAGGTCCCAGCCCCGTTATCGCCCACTAGACTGGCCCTACATGGCCTCCGAGCAACGAGAACTGGAACCCCAGCGCGCGGCGCAGCTCCTCAGTGAGATCGAGACGAACGTCCACCGTGTCATCGTCGGCAAGGACCACGTCGTCAGGCTGACCGCCACCGGGCTAATCGCCGGCGGTCACGTTCTGCTGCAGGATCTGCCCGGCACCGGCAAGACGATGCTCGCGCGCGCTCTCGCGATGTCGGTGGGCGGGACCTTCCGCCGCATCCAGTGCACGCCCGACCTCCTGCCCTCGGACATCACCGGCTCGAGCATCTTCAACCAGAAGGACCTGAGCTTCGAGTTCATACCCGGCCCGATCTTCGCCAACATGGTTTTGACCGATGAGGTCAACCGCGCCACGCCGCGAACGCAGTCGGCGCTGCTCGAGGCGATGGGGGAGGGCCAGGTCACGATCGAAGGCGTCACCCGCAAGCTGGAGCGGCCCTTCTTCGTGGTCGCGACGCAGAACCCGGGTGAGTTTCACGGCACGTATCCGCTGCCGGAGTCGCAGCTCGATCGCTTCATCCTGGCGGCGGAGATGGGCCCGCCCACCGACGCGGAGGCCCTCGAGGTGCTGGCCAGTCGCGAGCATGGCGACCCCATCGCCGAGCTCCGTCCGGTGATCAGCCTTCAGGAGCTCATCGAGCTTCAGGACGCCTGCCTGCGAGTGGTCGTGGCGCCCGCGATCCGCGCGTACATCGTGTCGCTGCTGACGGCGATCCGGGCTTGGCCGGAGGTGCTTCTGCCGGCGAGCATGCGCGCGGGTCTTTACCTGCAGCGCGCCGCCCAGGCCTGGGCCCTATTCAACGGCCGCGACTTCGTGCTCCCCGACGACATCAAGCGCCTAGCCCTTCCGGTGCTCGCGCACCGCCTCGGGATGCGCGGACGTGCCAAGGCCACCGACGTCGTTGACGGGATCGTCGCCGCACTTCCACTTCCGCCATTGAGGCAGCACTAACGCCCACAGCAAGGTTCTACGGCGCGGTCGCGGTGGCCGTCGTGGTCTTCTACTACGCGGGCACCTCAGAGGTGGCATGGCTCTACCTCCTCGCGTACTGGGTCGCCGCGCTGATCGTCGCCGCCTTCATCTATCACCTGTGGAACCGCGGGCTGCGCGGCGAGATCTTCGTGCGCGGCTACGTCGTTTCGCCCGGCTCACCGATGGAGTGGCTGCCCGACGCTGTGCTGAATGCGCGTCCGACCCGGAGGGCGTTCGAAGGCGACAGCATCAAGGTTGACCTCAAGCTCGCGAGCAAGCGCGGCACTCGCGGTCCCGCGAGCCTGAAAGGCTCCATCGCCGGCAACGAGCTCGCTACGGCGGCAGGCGTAATTCCGAAGAAGGGTTGGGTCGAGCGCAAGGTGGTCGGTCCGGCGCGGCGCGGACCTTTCATGACGAGCGGGTGGGTCATCGACTCGACCGACCTGCTCGGCCTGTTCCGGGACCGCGGGAGGAAGACACAAGAGAAGGAGATCGCGCTGGTCCTTCCGCACTTCAGCTCCTCGGGTTCGCCCCTTCGGGTCCGGGAGCTCGAAACAAGCGTGGCGTCAGCTCGCGCCGGATCGGGCACGGAGCTGTTCGGCGTGCGCGAGTACCGGTCGGGTGACCCTCTGCGCCGGATCCATTGGCGCTCCACCGCTCGCCATGGCGAGCTCATCGTCAGGGAGTACGAGCCGCCGGGGGTCCAGTCATTGGGGATCTTTTGCGATCCCGAGCCACCGTCCCGCGAGGTCGCCGACCTGATCGCGCGCCTTGCCGCCTCGGAGGCGTGGGACTGCGTGCGCAACGGCGGGCGGGCCATCCTCTGGGCGCCTGGAGCCGAGCCGTCCACTTACGGCGAATCGAAGTCAATATGGGCGCTCCTGGAGTGGCTGGCCAGATACCCCTCTGCAGTCGAGGGTCTGATCTCAGAGCCACCTCGCGTCAGCGACGCCGTCGCCATCGTCGCCGGCAACGACCCGCGGGTCGTCGACGCCCTCGAGGGTGCCAGGCGTCGCGGCGCCGGCATCCGCGCGTGGGTCGTGGGAGAGGCGGAGCTGAATATCGACGCGCCGGTCCAGCGCGTGGCGGGGTTGTCGAGATGAAACTTCTACCGGTTTCGCCGACCGAGAACTCGCTGGAAGGTCGGGCTTTCGTCTTCTCCGCCTTAGCGACCTCGGTGCTCTCGATCGCCCTCTACGGACAGGAATATGTGATCCCCGCAGTCGGCCTGGCCGTGGCAGGGGTGGGACACGTAGTGAGCTACCGCGGACGCGCGAAGCCCCGCCGCTTCTGGGGCCAGGCGCTGGTCGCGGGCCTCATCTTCGCGGCGCTCGCCTACTTCCTCGCCGACTCGGTGGCGGCTCTGTTCGGCGGCGTGCTGCCGCAGGCGAACTTCGCGATCCTGCTCGTCGCGATCACGAGCTTCGACCTCAAGACGCGCCGCAACTGCTACTCGAGCTTGTGGATCAGCCTCGCGATCCTCTATCTGGCCGCCGT
>JALYSJ010000146.1 GCA_030854855.1 Candidatus Dormiibacterota bacterium | reverse complement strand
CTCCCAGCCGCTCCGCCATGCGCTCGGTCGGCACCAGCCAAGGCAGCCACCGGCTGTTCGAGCGCGGTCGCATCCCGAACTGCATCGAATACACCGGCACGCCGTTGTTCGACGACAGGTTGGCCAGTCGCTTGAATTCAGGCACCGGCACCACTAGCGTCGTCGGCCCCATACCGCCGTCGACCAGCTCTCCGCTCACGATCACCACTTCGTCATGGGCGATGGACGCGGCCCACACCACCAGGTGCACCTCGCCATCGACCAGCTTGGACCGGTCCTTCGCCTGGAGCGGCAGGTAGACGCCGTCGGTCAGCCGGTGCGCCAGCGCATCGACTCCCCGATCCGCCGTCGGAAGGAACACATGGAGCCGCCCGCGCGACTGCTCCGTGATGGCCGCCCACACCCGGAGCTCGTAAACGGTGCTCGACGCGCTCGTCTCCCGCCCCGTCCATGGCCTCTCCACCGCCCAAACAATAAAGAGCCCCACGCGAGATTTCCCCGCGCAGGGCCCAGAGGAAGGGAGGGAGATTCCTACTAAGCGAGAGGCGCCGGAGCCGCAGAGATTCACACCACTCCTCCCGGTGGCAGGGGGCCCCTCGCAAGTTTGCGGGGGGCCCCACGTTTACCGGGCCAATGGAGGTGGCCCTGGCTTGATTGCGACTGTCGTCACTTTCCTCACGGAAAAGATCGTCGCCGTCGTCATCACCGTCGTGGTCGTCGTGGCCGCGGTGCCGACGCTCATCGTCGCGATCAATGGCAACACGATCACCATCACAGGCACTGTCGCGTCTTCCAGCCGCCACGGCGACGACGAAGAGCGCAATCGCCTGATCATCGAGGTCAGGACGGCCGCCGAAAACGTCGTCGTCCTGATCAACAACGAAGAGTCGGCCTGCGACTTGCAGATCAGCCAGCTCGCCTCAGCCTCGAAGCTCAACGCCGCAGCCACTACTGCAGCGCTCCAGCGAGGCAAGACCAGGTTCCATGACTCGATCCAGCCTCATCTCAAGCAGGTCAAGGACACCGAGGGCGAGTTCGAGCACCAGAAAGTGATCACCGTATCGACGGTGCAGACCTACCTCGTCCGCATCGCTAACATCCAGGTCGTGGCGCTCGGTGAGGACGAGCACGTTGGAGTGCTGATCACCACCTGCCAGACGATCATCATCGAGATCCGTCAGATCATCATCATCATCACCCCAAGTCACGAACACGACATCGACGACGACTAAGGATGAAGAGCTGATGTCACTCGCAACACCTCCCGCGCGGAGCCGGGCCTCCTCCGCAAACCCGATCCCCACCTCTACACCCGAGGCCTATTCAACCGACCCGGCGAGCCCTCTCCCCGACCTGCTCGCCGGGCTCCGGTGGGGAACCCGAGAATTCGTCGCTGCGGCCGCCGTGCTTGTCCTGGTCGACATCTTCGCCGGCTGGTCGTATCTCTCGAGCTACTTCGGCACGTTTCGCGTTCCGGTCGAGGGACTTGGACTGAGCATGCCCGAGGTCCTGGGACAGGGTCTTCGCTCCATCCTTCTACCGATAACCGTGGTCTTCTTTGCGGCCCTGGCGCCAAGCCGCCATCTCCGCCAGGGAGCCCTGGCCGTAGGCGCATACCTGCTCTTTCTGGCAGTCGTCGCGCTGGGCAACCACTGGGCCTCGCCGGGTGCTGTCGCGGTGCAGCTCGCGGCTTCCATCGCGATCGGCGGCCTCGTGTTCGCTGCGCGCATGGGTTTTGGCAAGACTCGCGGGCAGCGCTTGGTCATGGGCGCGGTTGCGGTGCTGCTGCTCATCTCGATTCCCATCGCTACCGGCACGCTGGATGCTTCTCAAAAGGCTGGAGTCAAGGACACCACTCTGCGCATCGTCACCCACAGCCCGATCCTTCCCGGAGCCGCTCCCTCGTCGACCGGGCTGTTCACCGCCTCGAACTACGTTCTGTTGAGGGAAAGTGACACGCGCATCTGGGTCTTCCGGATCGGCGGCCAGAACGCCTACTCGATCGCGAAGAGCGACATCCTCTACATCCGCTACTAAGGGAATTAGTTCAGCCCACCAGCCTGATCGTCCAGAAATCGCGCGACAAGTCGGGCTGGAGCAGGTACGCGTAGGGGAGCGTGAAGTAGCCCTTCATGCCCCACTCGGTGCCCCAGGAGTTGCGGACGATGAACCACTGGTTCGCATCCTCGTAGCCCACCGCCATGACCGCGTGCCCGCCGATGGGCCGCTCGGCCAAACCCGGCATGGGCGCGCGTCCCGTGCGCGCGACCGCCTCGCTCTCGAAGCTCTCGTACACGGTGAATCCGAAGATGAATGGATAGCCTGACGCGAGGCAGCCCTTCATCTGGTTCAGGTTCGGGACGAGGCTCTGGTACGAAACCGCGCGATCGAGCTTGGCGTCCTCGTAAGCCTGGGCCGGCGGCTCGATCGCGAACTTCGAGATGTCGTACGGCCACTCGGGCTCGGGACACACGCCCTGGCTGGCAACCGTCTTGATGCCGTCGCGCAGCATCGCGCCGCTGTCCGAGCGGACCGTCCCCTCGATGACGCGCTCGTTGTAATAGATGAAAAGACGCGACGGCACGAAGTCCTGCAGCTTCTGCTTGAGGCGATCGAACTCGACCGCGGCGCCGATCGCGTTGGCGGTGCAGCTGCCCAGCGCACCCTGGTTGTAGACCGCGGGGCACTGCGCGCGCAGGTCGGTGGTGGGCGGAAGGTCGGCCAGGAACTGCGGCGGGGCGGCGTACAGGTGGTCGCGCTGGTCGGGCTCGTCCGGGATCCAGCCGTAGCCCTCGATCTTC
Organism: Candidatus Dormiibacterota bacterium; assembly: GCA_030854855.1. Taxonomy (GTDB): domain Bacteria; phylum Chloroflexota; class Dormibacteria; order Dormibacterales; family Dormibacteraceae; genus Palsa-870. The sequence goes on along the minus strand of JALYSJ010000146.1, from coordinate 4,840 downwards.
CGCGGCTCGGTCACAGGTAAGCCCAGTTTGAGATGCTCGGCGAGGCGCCGGCGTAGACGCTCACGCCCTTCTTGAAGCGATGCGCTTCCAGCACTATCGCCGTCGCGCGCGTGTGTCCTTCCAGGATTACCAGGCGCCCGTCCGGACGCTCGAGGCAGATGACCTCGGGCAGCGGCGGCACCGACTCCGAGTCACTGATTCGCAGCGCCAGCGCCAGGACGAGCATGTTCGTCAGGTCGCCGGTGAACAGGTGGCTCACGTTGGCGGCGCCTTCGGCCACCTTGCGCGACACTGGCGCCAGCGCCGCCCATGCGGGATGCCGGCTCGCGTACAGCAGCTCGCCCATCTCCAGGCTCGACATGCGCGCCTTGCGCCACTTGATGTCATTCGCAAGCCCTTCGAAGCTCAGCGTGCCAAGTCCGAAGCCGTGCGTCTTCCTGACGATCTCCCGGCGCAGACCGTTTTGTTCGGCATCCCCCAGGTTCGGCTTGCGGGCGGCCCTCAGCACTTGCGCCAGGTAGGCCGGGTTCGGCGGATCGCCGGCGATGTACTGCTGAAACGAAACCGACTCGATCTCGGCCTGCAGCCACGCCAGGATCACCTGATCCTCGCTGGCAACCCCCTGCTCTTCCATTACGAAGTCAAGGCTACTTCTAAACTATCGGGGCAGATGCCCTCAACCAAAGCGCACAAGTGGGTCTACCAGTTCAGCGAAGGGTCGGCGAAGATGCGCGACCTCCTCGGCGGCAAGGGCGCCGGCGCGGCCGAAATGACGCGGGCGGCCATGCCCGTCCCGCCCGGTTTCACCCTCACCACCGAGGCCTGCCGCGAGTACTACGCCCGGGGCCGCAAATTTCCCGAGGGGCTGTGGGAACAGGTCCTCAGCGCGCTGAAGAGCCTGGAGAGGAAAGCCGGCAAGCGCTTCGGCGACCCGCACGACCCGCTCCTCGTCAGCGTCCGCTCCGGCGCCAAGTTCTCGATGCCCGGAATGATGGACACGGTCCTCAACCTGGGTCTCAACGAAGACACGACGCGCGGTCTGACCGCTCTCACCAAGAACGAGCGCTTCGCCCTCGACTCACGCCGCCGCTTCATCCAGATGTTCGGCAAGACCGTGAAGGGGATCGACGGCGACAAGTTCGAGCACGCGCTCCAGCAGGCGAAGAAGGTCGCGGGCGTCAAGACCGACCCCGAGCTCTCCGCGGCCGATCTGCGCAAGCTCATCGCCCGCTTCCTCGACATATATAAGAAGGAGACCGGGCACGACTTTCCCTCCGACCCGGTGGTCCAGCTTCGCGAGGCAATCGAGGCCGTGTTCCGTTCCTGGAACACGGATCGCGCGAAGACCTACCGGCGCATGGAGCGCATCCCGGACGACCTCGGCACCGCCGTGAACGTGCAGATGATGGTGTTCGGCAACATGGGCAAGTCGTCTGGCACGGGCGTTGCGTTCACACGCAACCCGATCACGGGCTTCAAGGAGCTGTACGGCGACTACCTGCAGAACGCGCAGGGGGAAGACGTGGTTGCCGGAGTGCGCGACACCCTGCCGATCAAGGCGTTGAAGCGCCTCCAGCCCAAGGTTTACGCGGAGTTCGAGGGCTACGCACGCAAGCTCGAGAAGCACTATCGGGACGTGCAGGACCTGGAATTCACCATCGAGCGCGGCAAGCTCTGGATGCTCCAGACACGCTCGGCCAAGCGGACCGGTGAGGCGGCGGTGAACATCGCCGTCGACATGGTCGCCGAGCGGCTCATCACCAAGAAGGACGCTGTCGCCCGCATCGAGCCGAGACAGCTCGAGCAGCTGCTGTTTCCGCGAGTGGACCCCAACGCCAAGGTGCATCCGCTCGCGAAGGGCGTGCCCGCGTCACCGGGGGCCGCATCCGGCGGCGCCGTCTTTGACGCGGACACCGCTGTCGAGTGGGGCAAGAAGGGCAAGGCGGTGATCCTGGTCCGCGTCGAGACCAACCCCAACGACGTGCACGGCATGGTCGAGGCGAAGGGGATCCTCACGCAGACCGGCGGCACCGCGAGCCACGCGGCGCTTGTCGCTCGCGGCATGGGCCGCCCGTGCGTAGTGGGTGCGAGCTCGATCAGCGTCGACGTCCACAAGCGCATGTTCTCGGCGAACGGGACGACGATCAAAGAGGGCGAGGAGATCACCATCGACGGCACCACCGGAGAGGTGTACGTCGGCACGGTCCCCACGATCGAGGCGCAATCGCTCAACAAGCACCGCGCCGCCAGCGCCATCCTGAAATGGGCCGACAAGTTCCGCCGGCTTCAGGTGTGGGCGAACGCGGACTATCCGCGCGACGCGATCAAGGCGCGCGAAAACGGTGCGCAGGGCGTCGGCCTGTGCCGCACGGAGCACATGTTCATGGAGCTGGACCGGCTGCCGATTGTGCAAGCGATGATCCTGGCCACCACCACCGCGGAGCGCGAGACGCATCTCGCCAAGCTGCTGCCCATCCAGCGCGGCGACTTCGAGGGAATCTTCAAGGCGATGGCCGGGTTGCCGGTGATTATCCGGCTCATCGACCCGCCGCTGCACGAATTTCTCCCGAGCCTCGAGGATCTGATCCGCGAGACGACCGAGCTGAAGGTGACGGGCAAGAACAAGGCGAGGCTGAAGAAGCTCGAGAAGATCATGTCCCGCGTCGAGGAGCTGCACGAGGCGAACCCGATGCTCGGCCTGCGCGGAGTTCGCCTGTCGATCCTCTTTCCCGAAATCACCCGCATGCAGGTGCGCGCGATCATGGAGGCGGCGTGCGACCTGCGCAAGCAGAAGGTCGACGCGCGGCCCGAGATCATGATCCCGCTCGCGGGCACGCTCGCCGAGCTGCACACAGTGAACCAGGAGCTCAAGCCAGTCGTCGAGAAGGTGCAGAAGGAGAAGGGTGTCCGCGTGCCCTACAAGTTCGGAACCATGATCGAGATCCCGCGCGCGGCACTCGTCGCCGGCGAGATCGCGAAAGAAGCGGAGTTCTTTTCCTTTGGCACCAACGACCTGACCCAGACGACATTCGGCTACTCGCGCGATGACGCGGAGCGCCACTTCATCGTCAAGTACCTCGAGCAGAAGATCCTGCCGCGAAACCCATTCGAGACGATCGACGAGAACGGCGTGGGCCGGCTGATGGCGATCGCTGTTACCGAGGGCCGCAAGACGCGGCCCAAGATGGAGATCGGGATTTGCGGCGAGCACGGCGGTGACCCCGAGTCGATTCACCTCTGTCACAAGCTGGGCCTGAACTACGTCTCATGCAGCCCGTTCCGCGTGCCGGTGGCGCGCCTGGCGGCTGCGCAAGCCGCAATCGGCGAAATCTCCAAGGACTAGTTCTCTTCCCCTTAAGCTGGCTTAGCTCGGCTTGGGGATCTTCATTCCTCGCATAGCCCGCAGATCCGGCTTTTTCCGACCGAGGTAGTCGCCCACGCTTCCGTCCGGCGTCAGCTCGTAGAACCCCGACCGCTGTCCACCGGCGGCATATAGGCCGCCGAGCACCTCGATCACCAACGCGACCAGCCCCAGAGCCGCCGGAGCATGGAGCGCCCTGGCGCCGATCACCACCACGAACCCAAGCACCATGATTCCCCCGCCCATCAGCAAGCGCCTCTTGTCCGTAGCGAGGACGATCGGGCGCTGGCCAGGAGCTGATCCGCTATCCGGCACCCACAGGCGCTGCACCCACAGATCTGACGGGACTTTGGTTCGATCGAGCATGTGAGGTTGACACTCTAAAGACCGGCGGGATTCCGCATGGCCTCAGTGCGGCCCGCGAGACTCCGCATCATTCGACCGGCGCATGTGTTCCTCCGCCGTCTCGCGGTCACCTCGTAGCTCAGCCACGCGCGAAAGCGCCCGCCACGTCCAACCCGGCAGCTGCCGATCACCGAGCTCCTCCGCGATCCGGATCGAGTACCGCAGGTCCTCCTCGGCTTCGTCCAGCCTGCCAAGCTCCCGCTTCGCAATGCCCCGCGCGGCCCTCGCGTCCGCCAGCTCCCAGCGAGCTCCCAGCTCGGAGAAGATCGCGATGCCGCGATCGAACCAGGGCAGCGCCTCCTCGTGGCGTCCCAGGTCGTCAAGCACCCGGCCTTTCTGGACGGAAGTGTTGGCGACGCTGAACTGATCCCCTATCTCTTCCGCCACCGTGCATGCCTCGTTGATCAGCGTGAGTGCGCCTTCGAGGTCTTTCATTTCGGTCCGGTTGATCGAAAGAGCGGTGAGTGCCCTCACCCGAGCCCATTGATCTTTTGGCTCGACCATGGCGAGCGCTCGGCGCCAGATCACCTCCGCCCTGTCGTACTGCTGGCGCGTCCACGGCACCCAGCCGGCAAACAGCAGCGTCCGCACGATGGCATGGGGATCGCCGAGCATCTCGGCTGCCTGCAGGGAACGGTCCAGCAGCTTCTCCGCCTTGTCGACGTCCGCTTCGAAGTTGATGGCGATATCACCGAGGAATCGCAGCGCCAGCGCAAGCGCGAATGAATCGTCGTTAGCCTCCGCGAGACTGACTGAGCGCTCCAGGGCCTCAGTCGCCAGCCGGTACTCGGCGAGCCAGTACCGCGCCTCACCGAGGCCGGCCAGCATGCGCCCCTCGCGCACACCCCAGCGGTTCTCTGGGCCGGCCATGATGAGCCCGCGATCGTAGCGATCGATCGCCGAGCGGATCTCCATGCGCCTGCGAGCGCGATCGCCTGCCGCAAGCAGCGCGTCGGCGGCCCGGTCCGGCGCTGTGCGGTCGTTCGGGTCCAGGTCGAGCGAGGCCAGCGCGGCGAGCTCGTAGTGGTCGGCGGCATTCGATGGATGGCCTTTGTCCAGAAGATGTTCGGCGAC
>JALYSJ010000044.1 GCA_030854855.1 Candidatus Dormiibacterota bacterium | reverse complement strand
AATCCCCCCGCGGCCAGGCGCGACGCCTCCGGCCAGTCGGCGCGCCGCGAGACCGCCAACACATAGCCCACCGAAAGCAGGAACGCCGCGTGGCTCACGCCCGCGACCAGGCGATCGTGCGTCTCCGCGTCCATCACGATCGGCTGCGCGCCCACCGCCTCGATCAGCTCCGTCAGCACTGGCTCCGATCGCGTCAGCACCCACGGCGCGCCCTTGAACATCGATGCATCGGCTTCGTCGATCCCTGACTGCTCCTTCCCGCACATCGGATGCCCGCCCACCAGGTCTATGCCCGCGGCAGAAGCCCAATCCATCACGGTCGCCTTGGTGCTCGCCATGTCGCTCACGACCTTGCCGGCCGTCCTGCCCGACAACTGCGCGAACACATCACGCATGGCTTTGATGGGTGCGCCGATGAACACCACTTCGGCCATATCCACGATGCTCGTGTCAGCGCTTGCGCTCGCGACCACCCCGCGATCGAGCGCCTTGCGTAATGTCCGAGGATCCGTGTCGCTCCCGACGACCACGACCTCGGGCTTCGCCTCCTTCAATGCCAGTGCGAACGACGAACCCATCAGTCCAAGACCGACCACCGCGACCGTAGTCAAAGCCTTCGTATTCCGCACTTTTGGCGCAAAAAGGGCGTTTTCTTCGCCGCATTCCGCACTTTTGGCGCCAATCGCGCGCTTCGAGGTGGCACGAAACTAGGCCAGCTGTTTCGCCATCGCGCCCAGCAGGCGGCGCAGGTCGGCCATCAGCCGATCGAAGCTCGCGAAGTCGAGCGACTGCGCACCGTCCGACAGCGCCTGGTTGGGGGTCGGGTGCACCTCAATGATCAGCCCATGCGCGCCCGCCGCCACCGCGGCCAGCGCCATCGGCCCCACCAGCGACCACCGCCCTGTCGCCTGCGACGGGTCGACGACGACCGGAAGGTGCGACAGCTCGCGCGCAAGCGGCACGGCATTCAGGTCGAGAGTGAATCGCGTGGCTGTCTCGAACGTCCGGATGCCCCGCTCACACAGGATCACGTCGCGGTTCCCCATCGACAGGATGTACTCGGCCGCGAGCAGCCACTCCTCGATGGTCGACGACATGCCCCGCTTCAGCAGCACCGGCTTGCCCGACCGCCCCGCTTCCTGCAGCAGCGCGTAGTTCTGCATGTTTCGCGTACCCAGCTGCAGGATGTCCGCGTAACGCGCGACGAGCTCCACATCGCTCGGCGACACAACCTCGGTCACAACCTTCAGGCCGGTCTCGTCGCGCGCCGTCGCCATCATCTTCAGCGCCGCCTCGCCCAGGCCCTGGAACGAATATGGCGACGTGCGCGGCTTGAACGCGCCGCCCCGCAGCACCTTCGCGCCCTGTTTGGCGACGTGCCGTGCGGTCTCGAGGAGCATCTCCTCGCCTTCGACCGAGCATGGTCCGGCCATCATCACCACCTCGTCGCCGCCGATCTTTACGCCGCCGACATCGACGACCGTGTTCTGAGGACGAAACTCGCGACTCGCCAGCTTGAAGGGCTTAGTGATCTGGATGATCTCGTGGATGCCGCCGAGGTGGGAGAAGGCGTCCTTGAACGCGTATGCGTTCCCGCCGATCACGCCGACCAGCGTCCGGTCCTCGCCTCGCGAAAGCTCCGTCTTGAGCCCGATCTCGTGGACGCGGTCGACGACGGCCTTGATCTCCGCGTCGGTCGCCGCATGCGCCATGACGATGATCACGCCTTCAATGTCCCCCTCAGGTAGTCCAGGTCGGCCTTGATCGCGTGCGCGCCGCGCATGTAGGCGAAGCGCATCGCCGACTGCGGCACCGGCGTGTTGTACAGCAGCAGCACCCGCACGCACATCGGCACGCCGCGCGGATTCGGCAGCTGCACGTCCATGTCATGGCCGCAGAGAAGCGGCACATCGAGCCACCCTAGCTTCCGGGCGGCGTAAGCCGGAAACTCAGCGGTCAGGTCGCGGGTCGTCGTGAAGTAGGCGAAGCAGATCTCGGCAGGATCGAGGTTGTTGAGAAAGACCAGCTCCCGCAGCAGCTCCCCCGTCGCCTCGGTGATGGCCTCCGGCGTGTTCTCCTCCGCGGTCGTCGCGCCGCGGATCCCTCTTACCGGCACGCTTTCAACAGCTCCTTGATCAAAACGACAGGATCTCCGCCGCGGTCGATCTCATCGACGATCGCGCTGCCGACCACCGCGGCGTCGGCCACACCCCGCAATGCCTTCATGTGCTCCGGTCGCGAGATGCCGAATCCGGCCGCGATCGGCAGCTCCGTGTGGCGCCGCACCTTTTCGAACAGCTCTTTCATCCCCGCCGGCAGCTCCTTCCTGGCGCCCGTGATGCCGGTAACCGTCACGCAGTAAACAAATCCGCTCGATCGTTCGCAGATCGACCCGATCCGCTGGTGGGCTGTGGTCGGAGCGACCATGAAGATGGTGTCGAGCGCGGCGGAGCGCAGCCAGCTGGTCACGGGCTCCGACTCCTCGACAGGAAGATCCGGGATGATCACGCCGGCCACGCCGGCCTGCGCCGCCGCCGCGGCGAAGCGCCTCGGGTCGTGCGCCAGAATCGGGTTGACGTAGGTCATCAGCACGACCGGAACGCCCTCCTCCGCGATCGCGCCCGCGACCTCGAGCGATGCGCCCACGTTCATGCCGCTCTCGAGCGCGATCTGACCCGCGCGCTGGATCACTGGACCGTCGGCGAGAGGATCCGAGAACGGGATGCCAATCTCGAGGGCGGCGATGCCCGAAGCCGCGAGCCGCTTCCCCACCTCGATCGACTTCTTCTTGTTCGGATGTCCGGCCATCATGTACGCGACGAGCTTCAAATCGCCGCTCGCGCGCACCGCAAGTTCCAGCTTGGAGTGAGTCTCAGCCACCATCGACCGAGTCCATGTCCTTGTCGCCCCGGCCGGACAGGCAGACCAGCAGCCGCCCGCCCGGCCCCATCGCGCGGGCCAGCTCGCCCGCGTGATGCAGCGCGTGAGCCGGCTCGAGCGCCGGCATGATGCCCTCGAGGCGGGTGCACTGCTTGAAAGCGGCAAGCGCGTCGTCGTCTGACACGGCGACGTACTCGACCCGCCGCGAGTCGTGAAGGAAGGAGTGCTCCGGTCCAACGCCCGGGTAATCCAGCCCGGCCGAGATGGAATGGGTGGGCAAGACCTGCCCGTCGAGATCCTGCAGTAGATAGGAGTAGCTGCCGTGCAGCACGCCCGGCCGCCCGCCAACCAGCGACGCAGCATGCTGGCCCGTCTTCACGCCTTTGCCTGCCGCCTCGACGCCGACGAGCACCACATCCTTGTCTTCCAGGAACGCAGTGAACATTCCGATCGCGTTGGACCCGCCGCCGACGCATGCGATGACCACGTCGGGCAGCTTGCCGTCGACCGCAAGGTACTGCTCGCGTGCCTCATCGCCGATCACGCGCTGCAGGTCCCTCACCATCTCGGGATACGGGTGCGGCCCGACGACCGACCCGATGATGTAGTGCGTCGTCTCCACGTTGGTCACCCAGTCGCGGATCGCCTCCGAAGTCGCGTCCTTCAGGGTCTTCGATCCGCTGGTCACCTCGACGACCTCGGCGCCGAGCAATTTCATCCGCCGCACGTTCATCGACTGCCGGCGCATGTCCTCGGTACCCATGTAGACGACGCACTCGAGACCAAACCTCGCGCAAACGGTCGCCGTCGCCACTCCGTGCTGACCCGCGCCCGTTTCGGCGATCACTCGCTTTTTGCCCATGCGCAGCGCGAGCAGCGCCTGGCCGACCGCGTTGTTCAGCTTGTGCGCCCCCGTGTGGCACAGGTCCTCGCGCTTGAGGTGGATGTGCGCCCCACCGAAGTGCGCGCTCAGGCGGGTCGCGGCGTACAGCGGCGTGGGGCGGCCGACGAAAGCGTGCCGGTGACCTGCGAGCTCGAGCTGGAACTGCGGGTCGGCTTTCGCCTCGTGCCACATCCCTTCGAGCTCCTGGAGGGCGCCCATCAGCGTCTCGGGCACGTACTGGCCGCCGTACGCGCCGAAGCGTCCGTCGACGGGGTGGGTCGGAGCTGCGCGCGAGATCACGAGAGTCCCTCCGCGATACGCACAGCGCGCACGAACTCGCGGATTTTGTCGGGATCCTTGATCCCGACCGAGGCCTCGACCCCGCTCGAAACGTCCACACCGTAAGGCTTGAACTCGCTCACGACTGTGCCCACGTTACCCGGTTCAAGACCACCGGCGATGAACACCCGGCGGCCGGAAAGCAGCGTGCGGGCCAGCTCCCAATCCCATGTACGCCCTGTTCCGCCGCGCTGGTCGGGCGACCAGGAGTCGAGCATCACCGGGTCGGGCCAATCCTCCGCGCCGGGGATCTCGCCGTCTTTAACTTTCAAGACTTTGATCACCGGCCTGCCGGCGTCGAAGCCGGGCGATTCCGACCCGTGGAGCTGCACCAGATCCAGGCCGACAAACTCTGCGATCTGCCGGACCTCGTCCTGCTCCTGGTCGATGAACACGCCCACGATCTTCGGTCGGACGGCCAGGCCGTCCACGATTTCCTTCGCCTCTTCCGGCGAAACGCGCCGCGGCGACGGGCAGAAATGAAACCCGAGTAGGTCGGCGCCGGCGTTGACGGCCGCGATGGCGCCGGCCGCTTCGCGGAGGCCGCAGATCTTCACTCTGACCATGCGGTCAGCTCCCTGATCTGCTGCGCAGGATCGGCGGCGCGCATCAGAACCTCGCCGACCAGGATCGCGTCAGCTCCCGCCTCATAGACCCTTCGCGCGTCCGCCGCGTCGTGAATGCCGCTTTCCGCCACCACAACGACTTCGGCGGGAATCAGCTTGCGCAGCCGCTCGGTAAGCCCGAGGTCGACTTCGAATGTGCGCAGATCACGGTGGTTGATACCGATCAACCCAGCGCCGACTTCGAGCGCCACATGAGTCTCTGCCTCGTCGTGCACCTCAACGAGCGCAGCAATGCCCCGGCTTCGCGCCACCGAAAGCAGTTCGGCGAGGTGGGTACGATCCAGCGCCGCGACGATGAGGAGCACGGCGTCGGCACCGGTGGCCCTTGCTTCTGCGATCTCGTAGGGGTCGGTGACGAAATCCTTGCGGAGGATCGGCAGGTCGGTCGCCGCTCGCGCGGCCAGGATGTGCTCGGGGCGCCCGCCAAACGATGCCATGTGAGTCAGCACTGAGATCGCGGCAGCGCCGCCTTCGGTGTAAGCGTGAGCCAGGTCCGCCGGCTGGTACTCCTCGACCAGGACGCCCATGCTTGGGGTGCGCTGCTTCATCTCGGCGATCACCGACAGGCCCGGACGCCGCAGGGCGGCAATGAAATCCTTGGGCGTGTACAGCGCGACGGCGCGCTCGAACTGGTCTTGCGCGATCAGCGCGCGCCGCCGCTGTAGGTCCTGCCTTGCCTCCACGACGAGGCGGGACAGTAGGTCCTCGTCCCGGGTCACGACTGAGAGATTTTCGCCCAGCGATCGAGAACTTCGCCCGCCCGCCCTGAGTCGATGGCCTCGGCGGCCATGCCCAGCCCGTCCTTCCAGCTGCCGGCCAACCCCGCCGCCCGCAGCGCCGCGGCTGAGTTCAGCAGCACGACGTCGCGCCGCGGACCGCCCGCACCGGCGAGGACCTCCCGCGCGATTCGGGCGTTCTCCTCGGGACCTCCGCCCCGCATCGATTCGACCGGCGCCGCCGCCAGGCCAAGCTCGCGGGGATCCAGCTCGTATTCCTTGCGGCTCCCGCCGATCTCGATTACAAAGGAAGGTGAGCTGACCGACAGCTCGTCCATACCGTCGCCGGCATGGAAGACGATCGCGCGCTCGACGCCCAGCCGCATCAGCACGTCGGCCATCTTCGCCGCCATCGAGCCGTCGGCAACACCGAGTGCCTGATACTTCGCGCCCGCCGGGTTGCACAGGGGGCCGAGCACGTTGAACACGGTGCGCAGGGCGAGCTCGCGTCGCGGCACGCCGGCAAAACGAAACGACGGATGGAACACCGGAGCGAAGAGGAAGCCGATGCCGGCCTCGTCGATGCACCGCGTCACACCTTCCGGAGCGAGGTCGATCTTCACTCCCAGTTGCTCGAGCACGTCGGCCGAGCCGCACATTGACGAGGCGGCGCGGTTGCCGTGCTTGGCGACCTTCGCGCCGCAAGCGGCGGACACGATGGCGGCCAGGGTCGAGATGTTGAATGTCGCGAGGCCGTCGCCTCCGGTGCCGCATGTATCGAGCAGCGCGCCGTCGACCTGGATCGGAGTCGCCATGGCGCGAGCGGTGCGCGCGAAGCCGGTGATCTCGTCCGGCGTCTCGCCCTTCATCCGCAGCGCCACGAGGAAGCCGGCGATCTGAACGGGCGTGGCGTCGCCGCGCATGATGATCTCGAACGTGGACGCCGCCTCGTCCTCGGTCAGCGACTCACATCTCACCAGCTTGGCAATGGCGTCGATCATCGACTAGACCTTCTTCTCCGCCCGCCGCACGAAGTTGGCCAGGATCTTCTTGCCTTCCTTCGTCAGCACCGACTCGGGGTGGAACTGCACCCCATACGTCGGATGCTTGGCGTGCCGCAAGCCCATAACCGTTCCGTCCGCCGTCCACGCCGTAATAACCAGCTCGTCGGGCACGGAGTCCCGTTCGACGATCAGCGAGTGATACCGCGTCGCCTCGAACGGATCTGTCACCCCCGCGAGGACTCCCGAGTTGTCGTGCCTGATCCACGAGGTCTTGCCATGCGAAGGCTCGTTCCGCACGACGCGGCCGCCAAAAGCCTCGCCCAGACACTGATGGCCAAGGCACACACCGAGGATGGGCACCTTGCCGCTCAGCTCGCGTATCGCTTGCGTCGAAACACCCGCGTCGTCGGGTGTCC
>JALYSJ010000040.1 GCA_030854855.1 Candidatus Dormiibacterota bacterium | reverse complement strand
AGCGTGAACATTGCGGGCAGCTCGTGGTCGGCCTCGGCTTGCGCGATCCGGTCGTTCTCCCCGTGCGCGTATGCGATGAGTGCCTGACGCGATCGACTGTCTGGCGCGAACGCACTCCATTCGAGCTGCGCGGTGCGCAGCAGGCCCAGCTGCAGCTCGAACCTGTCGCTTTCGAGCGCGGCTTTGCCGACGACCTCGGAGAGGAGTCCCTCTCCCTGCCTGCGCATGAGGTCCATCTGGAAAAGCCGGAAGCGAGCGTGCACGTAGCCGGTCGCGAGGAAGAGGTCGTGGTCGGTCTGCGCCACGATGTGGGCGGTGCCGTCGGCTTCGAGCGTCACTTTGACCGGTTGCTGAAGCCCGGTCAGGTGCAGCGTCTGGTCTTTGATGGTTGAGTCGGCGGCCATCGTCCAGACTCCGGTGGCAGGGTTGAACGTGGGGCCAAGCGGGGGGAGCGGTCCAGCCCCGAAGAACGCGGCGTAGAGGACGGCGGCTGATGCGACAGCCGCAGCAACCAGATTGGCCACGCTCCTCATGGCTCGGAAGTTTGAGCCAACGCGGGCCGTGACCCGCGTCACAGCTCGTATTTGGCGGCCACCAAAGGGGTCACAGCGGGCATTGGGGAGGCTACTCTTTGCAGCCGGAACTGGGGGCCAGTCCAGACGTTCGGCTCAGGCCGAAGGAGAGCGTTGCAGCCAGGCATCGTTGGTTTGCGCGGAGCGATCACCGCCGCTTGGGAGGAGGACCTCCGCGCGGTGCGCCAGGATCGCTATGACACGGCGACCGGGAAGGAAGCGATGGCCTTCATCCAGCGCTGCAACTCGCTGGTGTCGCACCTGCGCGCGCCGATCCAGCAGGCATGGGGACCCGGTGGCCACGTGCACGTCGCCGACAGCCCAAACCTCGCGGGACCTGGGCCGCGCGTGTCGCAGACGCGCATCAAGCTGCGCAACCATGGCGAGCTGGTCGCCGTCGAGGCGTTCACCTACGTCGACGGCACCGCCAAGCACAACGCCTCGCTCGGGCTGGACCGTGAGATCAGGGTCTCGGGCACCAGCGCTCTGAGCTTCGTCCAGGAGCTGTATCGCCTGACCGTGGACTTCGTGCAGGTGGCGCTGAACCTCGACCTGGCGCTTGGCGGATCGGCGTGGCTCTACGAGCAGATGGTCGCCAACCACTTCGTCGCGACCGGGAAGTGGCCGGCCGTCGGTGATGTATATCAGCGGGCCACGCGCGAGTTCGTGGTCGAAGACAGCTTTGAGCGCGTGGTCGCGATGCTCGGTCCCCACCACGAGAGCAACGGTGTCAACGGCGCTCTGGGCCCGGAAGCCGAGGTGACGCTGAGCGTCGAGCAGCTGCATAAATGCCGCGACGTCGAAGGCGATCTCGACAATTTCGTGCAGACCGTACGCATGGCGGTGCTCGCCGACCAGGAGAACCGCAGGCTCACGAGCCAAGAGGTGGCGCGCGAGCTGAGCCTGCAGGAGCTTTCGATCATCAAGCTGGGCCGGCTGCTCGCGGCTTCGCCGGAGGTGTGTCGCGAAAGAGAGATCGGCGCTGACCTTCTTGATCTTGCGACGTGGAGCTTCGTGCCGTCGTACAACGTCCACTTCTTCCGGCGCGCCAGCACCATCGACGACTACGTGGCGGCGGCGTCGACGATCGGTCTCAAGACCGAGATGGAATCGGCACGCGGCACGCGTCCTCCGGCGTCAATCGCGGTGGAGACGGCGAACTCGCTGCCGGACGGGATCGTCACGTTCCTCATGACCGACGTCGTGGAATCCACCGGGCTCTGGATCGCCAGCCGCGCGCAGATGTACGCGTCCATGAGGCGGCACGACCAGCTGCTCACCGCCGCGATCGAGTCGAACGGCGGCATCGTGATCAAGGAGCGAGGCGAGGGCGACAGCTTTTTCGCTGTTTTCCTGCGCGCGTCGGATGCGGTGGTCGCCGCGCTGGAAGCGCAGAAGGCGATTCTTTCGGAGCTGTGGCGAGACAAGATCCAGCTCAGCGTGCGCATGGCTGTGCTGACGGGAGAGGCAGACGCGCAGGACCGCGACTACCGATCGCCCGCCGTCAATCGCTGCGCCAAGCTGAGGCGCCGGGCGGTCGGCAACCAGGTCCTGGTTTCGGAGGCAACGTACTCGATCGTCGCTGACATTCTTCGCGACGACATCAGGCTGGTCAGCGTCGGCAAGCGCCGGCTAGAGGGCCACGAGCGGCCCGAGGAAATCTACGTGCTGCAGCACGCGGAGGTGGCCCTCGAAGCTGGAGTCGTTCAGGATGAAGTGCCCGCGTAGCGGAAGTTATTAGAGACGATGGGGGTTGAGAGTAAGTCGATGGCAGAGGTGCAGGCGAGTCGCGCGGGTATCGACCGTTTCTCGGTGATCCTGGTTGCCGTGGCGGCCACATTGTGGGTGTCCGACGCGTACTTCCGCAACCAGCTGATCGATCACCTGAGCCCGACGCAGATCGTGGTCGCGGAAGACGCTCTCATCACTCTTTTTCTCCTGCCCGTGCTGATCCGAAGCTGGAGTGAGATCCGCGGGCTGGGCACGCGAGGATGGATCGCGGTGGGGCTGATCGCCGTCGGCGCGCAGTCGCTCGGCACCATCCTGTTCACTGCGTCGTTCTCGTATCACATCTACGCCGAGACGCTGGTGCTGCAGCAGGTGCAGCCGCTGATCGCCATCGGGCTGGCCTGGATTGTGCTGGGTGAGCGCCGCCGCCCGTGGTTCTGGCCCGCTGCCGTCGTCGCCCTGGTGGCCGTGTACCTCGTCGTTTTCGCAAAGGATCCGCTGGCTCCGGTCTCCGCGCTGCAGAAGGGCAGAGTGGAGGCGGGTCTGCTCGCGCTCGGCGCGGCGGCTTTCTGGGCGAGCGGCACCGTGATGGGCCGGTACGCACTGGGGTCGATCAACTTCTGGACGATGACCTCGCTTCGCTTCACGCTGGCCCTTCCAGTTCTGATCGTGATCGTGCTGTTGCAGCTGGGTCCCTCGGGGTTCAGTCACTACAAGCCGGGAGACTTCTGGCCCAACCTGCTCGCCATCGCGTTGGTGCCAGGTCTGCTTTCGCTGCTGCTCTACTACCGCGCGCTGTCGAAGACCCCGGCGTCGCTCGCGACCATCGCCGAGATGGCTTATCCGGTGGCCGCGACCCTGATCTTCTGGGCGCCGCCGCCGTGGGGCTTCAGCCAGCCGGTCTACCCGGCGCAGGTGGTCGGCACGGTGCTCCTGCTAGCGGTGATCCTGGTGCTCAACTGGTCGAAGGAGAAGGCGCCTCCGGTCGTGCAGGCAGGGACTCTCAAGCCGGCAGAGGTGTAGACCGCTCCGACCAGAGCTGCTGCGCGCGGACTCCGAGTCCATGCACGACCGCGGTCAAGGCGTCGCGCTGCTCCAAGAGAGAGTTATTGTGGGTGCAAGGTTGAATGAGTTAGGTGGCTGAGTACGGAACCTCTGTCGAGTCGACGGCCTCGCCGGAGCGCGTCTGGAGAATCTGGTCGGACATGTCGACCTGGGGCGACTGGAATCCGAACGTGTCGACGATGGAGTGGAACGGCGGCTTCGTCCAGGGCAGCGAGGGGATCATGAACACCCGCGCCGGGCAGCATCACAAGATGAGGCTGGCCGAGGTTCAGCCGGGCAAGTCCTTCGTGCTCGAGACTCGCGTGGTCCCGGGAACAGTCTTCCGCTTCAACTGCAAGGTCGATTCGGCACCGGGGGGCAAGACGAGGATCAGCCAGACGGTCGAGGTCAAGGGCCCGCTTGGCCCGATCCTCCAGGGGATGATGGGACCGCAGATTTCGAAGGAGTTCGCGACGCTGCTGGCCAACCTGGCCAAGAAGGCGGAAGCGAGCTAAATCGCTTAGTTCGCCGGGCTGAGCCGCGAGAGCGCCGCGTGGACCATCTCGGCTTCGCCGGGTTTCAGCTGGCTCGCCAGGTTGTGCTGAAGGCTGCGAACGAAGACCGTATGGGACTTGGCGTACGCGGCCTTGCCCTTGTCGGTGAGATGGGCGTACACGCCGCGGCGGTCTGACGGGCACGCGAGCCGGTCGATAAGGCCGGCCTTGACCATCAGGCTCAGCCGCCTTGACGCGCCGCTGTCGGTGATGCCGACGACCTGCGCCAGGTCCTGGAAACGCAGGCGGCCGCCGGGGGCTTGCTTGAGGTGTGCGAGCACCTGATACCAGCCGAGCGAGATGCCAGTGGCGGGCAGCATGTCCTTCTCGATCGCGGCGATCATTGAGCAGTGGGCGCGCGAGATTCCCTCCCACACCAGTTCCGCCTGATTGCCGGCGAGCTTGGTCATCGCGGTAATCCTATTCACACCTTCACACATATAAAAGGACGAAGGGCCGGTCCCGCCCGGCACCTTCGTCGGGGGAACCGCCTTTAAGCCTTAGCGGACGACTGCGCCAGCTCTTCGACCTTGACGACGATCTCGGCGTCGATCTCGAGCTTGATGGTGTGGCTCGCGAACGGCAGGGCGCCGGCGACGCCGTCCCAGTTGAGGCCGAAGTCCATCCGGTTCAGCTGTCCACGGGCGCTGATGCCGAGGCGCTCCTTGCCGCCAAACGGGTCCGGAATGCGGCCCTCAATGGTGGCGTCGAGCACTATCGGCTTGGTGACGTCCTTGATGGTGAGGTCGCCGCGCAAGCGGAAGTTCTCATCATCGACCGGCTCGACGCCGGTGACCTTGAACGTCATGTAGGGGTATTTTTCCGTGTCGAAAAAGTCGGCCGAGCGAAGGTGGGTGTCGCGCTGGTCGCTCCTCGACTCGAGGCTTGCGATCTCAATCTTCACCTCGCCCCGGGCCTGGCTGTAGTCGTCCTCGGGACCCTCGAAGAAGCCCTCGAACTTGTTGAAGCGGCCGCGCACCGTCGAAACCGCGAGGTGCTTGGCGGTAAACCCGATGTGTGTATGCGCTTGATCGATTTCGAACTTGGCCATTGATGTTCCTCCTGGAAACAGTTGATTGGTAATGACTGATACTTGCCTGCGCAAGCAACTATTCCAAGCGTGGTGTCGGTGCGGGTCAGGAGCTCTGCTGGTGCGTGCGCTGGAGAAAGGCGGCTCGCGAACGGCGCCAGCTGATGACGATGCCGGCGAGCATGACGATCGCGAAGGCGGCCAGGGCGACGGCGAAGAGGATCGGACCGACCTTCCCTGAGCCGACGGCGGCGGTCAGCGGAGCCCAGTCGACGGTGGCCGCCCCGTTGAGCCACGCGATAAGGCCCGCGCCAAAGGCTATAAGTGCAAGGGTCCATCGCTTCTCGGAGGTCGACATCTGCGCGAGGTCCAGGCGGCGTTGGCGGGGTGCGACCGGGATCCGGCCGAGGCGGGTCAGGAGGACGATCCAGACCGCGAACATCACGACGCCGACGGCCAGCGCGATCCACGGGTACGCCGTCTTGTCGATCGGCGAGAGGTCCGCAGAGCCCGCCCAGGCCGCCATCGGGAGGGCCCAGATGAGGCTCGTCACGGCGGCAAACCCCGTCCGGCCGAAGCGGTCGACCAATTTCACCACGAGTATTTGCCGTTGATCACGAGTACTTTTCCTCCAGGTACTGCTCGAAGGTGATCTTGCCGTCCCTGTGCTCGGGGGTGAGCAGGCGGCCTTCGGCGAACTGGCGGCTGAACTTGAAGGGAAGAGGGAGGTTCACCAGCCGCTTTTTCGACTTGCGGGCGTCGAGCCACGACCGCGCGATGCTCTTGAAGTCCCTGACCTCGGGGCCGCCGAAATCGGGCAGCCGGCCGGCGGGATCCTTCAGGACCACCTCGACCAGGCGAGTTGCGACCTCGACCGGGGCGACCGGCTGGAACTGCCACTTGAAAGGCACGGTGGCGAGGCGGGGCAGCACGCAGAACGGCGCGAGGAAGGTCTCCATCAGCGTGTGAAACTGCGTGGCCCGAAGGATTGACCAGGGGACGATGTTCTCCTCGACGACCGCTTCGGCCTGGAGCTTGTACTTGTAGTAAGGAAATTTGACCCCGTCCATGCCGACGATCGACACGTAGACCACGTGGCGCACGCCGGCTTCATGGGCCATGGCGAGCAGGCGGCGCGTGCCTACCACGTCGATGGCCCGAAGTCTCGTGGGCTGAGTGGTCGCTGATCCGGCATGGATGATGGCGTCCATTCCGGCCACGGCTTTGCCAAGACCGGCGCCGGTGGCGAGGTCCCCAGTGACCGAGTCATCGTGACCCTTTGGGTTGCGGCTCAAGATGCGTGCACGGTGTCCCGACGCGCGCAGAAGCCTGACGACATGACGTCCGAGCGCGCCTGTACCGCCGGTGACGAGGACGTTCATCTGAGCACGTAAAGCGTGAGCGAAACACGGTGGCTGTGCCGATCTCGTAGACTAGTCGCCTCGGCCGGCACTGCCGGCCCGCTCCGCTCGGGTCCTCTCTCGCCGTCACGGTAACGGTGTCCTGATCGTCGCGATTCAAATACGAACCCAGAGAGGGATCAGGAGAAATACGTTGCCATCATTCGCCGATGCGGGTATAAGCCCGCGCACATTAGCCGCCCTGTCGGCACAGGGAATCACGGAACCGGTCCAGGTCCAGGAAGAATCCATCCCAGCCCTGCTCGCCGGCCGTGACGTCGTCATGGAGGCCCAGACAGGCTCGGGCAAGACGCTTGCCTATCTCATTCCGCTGGTCGAAAAGCTGCCGCGAGGCGGCGCCGGACCACGGGCGATGGTCGTCACGCCGACCCGGGAGCTCGCGCTGCAGGTCGAGAAGGTGCTTCGCACGCTTGCGACCGACCTGCGCACTACAGTCCTTTACGGCGGCGTCGGCTACGCCACTCAGCGGCTCGCGCTGAAGCGCGGAGTCGACGTGGTGGTCGGCACCCCCGGCCGCATCATCGACATGCTGGGCCAGGGCAAGCTGTCGCTCTCCCGCATCCAGTACCTGGTGCTTGACGAGGCGGACGAGATGCTCGACGCCGGGTTTGCGCCCTCGGTCGAGAAGATCCTGGGTCTGACCTACGAGCCGCAGACAGTCCTCGCCTCGGCGACGATGCCGGCCTGGGTGAGCAGGATGGTCGAGAAGCACACCAACGACCCGGTGCAGGTGCGCCTGGAGTCCAATCATGCCGACCTGCTGGAGCACGGTCTGGTCCGCGTGGATCGCGAGCAGAAGCTCCCAACACTGAGCAAGCTGCTGCGCAAGCATGGAGGCAGCGCGATCATCTTCGGCCGGACCAAGCACGGTGTCACGAAGCTCAACCAGAACTTGCGCAAGCTGGGTCACAACTCGGTCGAGCTGCAGGGAAATCTTTCCCAGCTGGTCCGCGACCGGACTATGAGCTCGTTCCGCGAGGGTCGCAGCCAAATTCTTGTCGCTACGAACGTGGCGGCGCGAGGCATCGATGTGAACAGCGTCGGGCTGGTCGTGAACTTCGAGCTTCCAGATTCGCCGCAATGGCTGACCCACCGGGTTGGCCGGACCGCGCGAATGGGCGAGGCCGGTCGCGCTCTGACGTTCGTCTCACCCGAGGACGAGGGCGCGTGGGTGAAGCTCGGGCGCCTCGGCGCACCGGTCATCCGCGAGCTCGACACCAAGCGGTTGCTCGACGAGGGCGCCTGGCACTACCGCGAAGGCCGGCCGATGCAGGCGCATCAGGCAAGCTCTGGTCCACGCGTC
>JALYSJ010000029.1 GCA_030854855.1 Candidatus Dormiibacterota bacterium | reverse complement strand
CGCACCGCGGTGTACATCTCGCACCGGTTCTCGACCGTGCGGCGCGCGGATCGCATCGTCTTTTTGGAACACGGACGCCTGGTGGAAGAGGGCACTCATGAGGAGCTGATGCGATTGGACGGACGCTATGCGCGCCTGTTCCGCATGCAGGCCGCGGCGTACACCGGTGAGGACGTCATTCCCGAAGAGGTGGTCTCGCACTAGCGTTTCCAGGCCGTCGGCGCTACCGGCTAAGCTCGGGGGCCGATGGCCGATCCGGACCTATCCGTCCGCGTCCCGAAGCAGGCCGATGCCCGGCTGCCGATGATCCTCGGCGCGGTCCTTGGCGTCGCCACCGCCGCGGCGTACCTGATCGGCTCGAGCCGAGTGTTCGCCTACGACTCCGCGGTGACCTTCGCCAACTTCATCGCTACGCCCGCGCTGCTCGACGCATTCGCGGTGCATTCGCAGCAGCCGACGATTCCCCTGTCGACCATCGCCGGCAACGACCATGTGCTCGTCGCGCTCATCAGCCACGTGATCTATTCCGTGTCGGGAAGCACCAGCGAGGTGGTCTATCGGATTCTTCCGGCGATCGCGGCAGGGGGCACGGTTGGGGTGATGGCGGCGTTGCTCTCGGCTCGGTTCGGGGTGATCGCGGGCGTCTGCGCCGGACTCTATATAGCTAGCGATCCGCTGTTCGTGGAGAACAGTCGTGACGTTCGCGGCTACAGCCTGGCGGCCCTGTGCGCGGTTCTCGCGACGCTTCTGGTGACGCGAGCATTGGCGGGTTGGCGTCGATGGGCTTATGGGCTCTTGCTGGGACTGGCGATCGCGGCGCATCTCTTCAGCGGCCTGGTCCTGGTCGCGCACGTCGTCTGGGTCCTCACGCGCCGCCCGCGTCCCGAATTGCGGCGGCTCGCTCCGGCCTGGCTGGTCGCGGGCGTCATCGGGCTCGGCGCCAACGCCAGCATCCTGTGGATCGACCTGACGCAGCACGGGCTAATCCCGGGCAGGTTCGATCCGGGGTTCCCGCGTGACCTTGTCTTTTATCTGGTGGGCGCGCCGGTGCTTCTGACGATCGGGCTGTGGCTGAGCGCGGCAGCGCTAGGACTGTGGCTGGTCCGGGATGAGAGATGGGTCCTTCCGTCGCTCCTCACCGTGGCGGCCGCGGTCGCCATCCTGTGGATCGGCCTGCATCCCGCGTATCTATATCCCAGGTTCTTCATGTTCCTAGTGCCGGGTTTTGCCTATCTCGTCGCCGCGGCGGTGAGCCGCTGGACGCTTGTGCTGGCGCCGGTTGTGTTGCTGGGCGTGGCGGCCGCGGCGTGGTTTCAGGTGCCCGGCTATACGGCCGACTCGCTGGCGCTGCGTGAATCGGCAAGGGTGGTCGAGCGCGCCAACGCTGAGGGCCGCCGGGCGTGTGTCATCCACAGCGACGAGCAGGTGCTGGGCGCGTACGCGAGGGGGTTCTTCACGGTGACGTCGGCGGATCAGCTCGCGAGCTGTGATCTCGTCATGGTCGTTAGCTGGGCCCTCGACCTGCCGCTCCGCGATCTCGCCGCGCAGCAATTTCCGCGCGCTCGAGCGCTGGAGGCCGAGTACCCGGCCGTCGTCCTCGAGAGGTGAGCTAGAGCTCGGTTTTGGACTCTAAGCCCGCAGAGCAGACATCTTGAGGACCCGTACGGCACGTCCGCGCATCCGGTCACAACGCCAGCAGAACACGACGGCGTCGATCCCTCCGGGCAGGACTCCGTTCAGCAGGACCTCGCGCTCTTTCTGGTGGAAGAACCAGCAGACAAAGAAATGCATCAAGCCGGAGGAACGTAGCACGGGGTCTCCCACAAATCAAAGGAAAGTCAGTAAAGAGTTTGTGAGATGGCCCGGATAGGTCCGGCATCTGAATCCGCTCTTTTGGCGCCAACCATGCGCTTCCTCGGAACCAGGAGAGGCTATGTGAGCCTGTCGATCTTGGCGGCGAGGATGAAGTCGTTCTCGGTCAGGCCTCCGGCCGCATGTGTCGAGAGCCAGATGGTCACGGAGCCGTAGGTCAGCAGCAAGTCGGGGTGGTGGCCTTCCGCCTCTGCGATTGGGGCGATCC
>JALYSJ010000006.1 GCA_030854855.1 Candidatus Dormiibacterota bacterium | reverse complement strand
CCCGCTCGCAATATGCGGACGAGGCCGTGCAGTTGGCAATCGCCGGTAAGTGGGATGAGGCGGTCAAGCTGAACAAGTTCATCGTCGAGAGCTTTGGTGGCGATGAGGAAACTCAGAACCGACTGGGCAAGGCGCTGTCGGAGCTCGGCAAGCTGAAGGACGCGAAGGCGGCTTACGAGGTCGCGCTCAAGCTCAACCCGATGAACTCGATCGCGAAGAAAAACGCGGCGCGCCTCAACACGCTGCTCCACCAGAAGGAAGGCCTCAAGGTCGGAGGGACCAAAGTCGACCTGAACCTCTTCGTCGAGGAGATGGGCAAGACGGTCATCACCTTGGTGGAAGGATCGAGCTCGGACATCTGCTCCAAGGTCGCGGCCGGCGACATCGCCGAGCTACGCATCGACGGGGACGGCATTGTGGCCGAGACCTCACGCGGACTGCGGCTCGGCACGCTCGAGGCGAAGCTGGCACGCCGTCTGATCAAATTCATGCGCAGCGGCAACAGGTACCAGGGCGGCGTCACCGCGTGTGATGGCAGCACCGTGAAGCTGATCGTCCGCGAGACCTATCAGGATCCGAAGAACGCCGGCAAGCCGAGCTTTGCGATCAAGCGCAAGCGCGAGGTTGGGGATTTCCGACCGTACTCGAAGGAGAGCCTGCTCTCGCGCGGCAGCGGGGTCGAGGTCTTCATCGATGAGGATGAGGAAGGGGCTCTCGTCGAGGCTCCCGTCTCGGACGAGCTCGAAGAAGGCATGCACGCGGTGGAGGACGAGGCGGAGCCGGTCGATTTCAGCGAGGACGCCGAAGCCAACGGCGACGATGATGACGAAGACGAAGATGACAAGTAACGAGTCTCAAGCGGCCGCGGCCCGGAGGTCTCTTCACCGCCGCAGGGCGTAAGTCGCCGGCGGTAACCCCGCAGCTGGGCGGTGTCCCAGGTTTTCGCGACCGCCTTCCACTGGAGGCCGAGGTCTTGCGCGAGGCGCAGGAATCGGTTTTGAAAGAGATGCGCCGGTGGGGCTACCGGCACGTGATCACCCCCATGGTCGAGAGCACCGACGTGCTCGAGCTGGGGATCGGCGCTGAGCAGCGGCGGCGCCTCTTCAAGTTCGCGGACGCGCGCGGCGAGGTTCTTGCGCTGGTCGGCGAGCGCACGGTGCCGGTGGCGAGGCTCGTCGCCGGCAAGCTTCGCGGGTCGCCGCTGCCGCTTCGCCTCTGCTACGCCGGGCCGGTTCTATCGACCGACGAAGGACGCTTCCAGCAGCGCCGCGAGACGTACCAGGTCGGGGCGGAGCTGATCGGCGCACCCGGCGCGGTGGCTGACGCCGAGGTGATCGCCCTGGCGGCGCGTTGCCTGCAGGCGAGCGGCGTCCGGGGCTACCAGGTCGACGTGGGGCACGCGGAGTTCTTCCACGGGATCATGGATGCGGTCAAGCTGCCGGAGGGTGTCAAGGCGGAGGTTCGCGCCGCCCTTGCGGTGCGGGATTTCGTCGCCCTCGAAGCGCTGCTCGACAAGACGCCTCTGCGCTCGGCCGAGCACGAGCTTCTTTTGCGATTCCCCGCGCTGCGCGGAGGATCCGAGATCCTGCAGGCGGCGGGCGGCCTGGTGCGCAACCGGCGGTCGGAGCGAGCGCTTGCGGAGCTCGCCCAAGTGCAGGAGCTGCTGGTCGCGCATGGGCTGGGCGAGGTGGTGAACCTGGACCTCGGCGCCATCCGCGATTTCGATTACTACACCGGCATCATCTTCGAGGGCTTCGGCCCCGAGATTGGACGGCCTGTTGCGCAGGGCGGCCGGTACGACGGACTGCTCGAGCGCTTTGGCAGGTCCGCGCCGGCAACCGGTTTCGTGGTCCAGCTCGATTTGATCTGGGAGATGCTCACCCGGGCGCCGCGTCCGCCGGCGCTGCCGCCGATCGACGCCGCCGTGGCGTGGAGCGGTTCGGGATTGGCGACGGCGCTGCGGTTGGGATCAACGCTGCGGCTGTTCGGGATGCGCGCCGTTGTCGACACGCAGGCTCGAGACCAGGTGCAGGCGAAGGCCTGGTGGCAGGCGGTCGGCGCGGCGAATCTCGTCCATTGCCGGAGCGAGGCGACGGTCTCCTGGACCTCGCGCGGCAAGCGGACGCTGCGGCTTCCGCCGGAGCAGGTGGCGGGAAGGCTCGCGGGAGGTCTCGGGTGAGCCCTGCATTAAAGGTATCGATCGCGCTGCCGACCGGCGCCCTGATGCCGGGCGCGCTACGCCTGCTGTCACGCGCCGGCCTTGCGAGGCTCAGCGCCGAGGAGCTCGGCCGCCAGCTGATGGTGGATCGAGCGGGGGTGCGAGTGATCCTGGTGCGGCCGGCCGACGTCCCCGCGTACGTGGACCATGGGGCCGCCGATCTCGGCATCGTTGGCAAGGACGTCCTGTGGGAGTCGCCGGGAGCGCACTACGAGCTGCTCGACCTGCGGTTCGGCGGCTGCAGCATGGTGCTGGCCGTGCCGGAGGCGTCGAAGCTCAACGGGCCGGAGACGTGGCCGCCGCAACTTCGCGTGGCGACGAAATATCCGCGCACCGCGAGTGAGTGGTTCGAAGCGCGAGGGCAGGCCGTGGAGGTGGTGCAGCTTCACGGCTCGGTCGAGCTCGCGCCGCTGGTCGGCCTGGTCGACGCGATCGTCGACCTCACCGCGACCGGCCGGACGCTCAAAGAGAACCGGCTGCGCATCGCCGCCACGCTCGGCATGTCGACCGCCCGCCTGATCGCGAATCAGGCGAGTCTCAAGACGCGAACCGAAGCGGTGCAGGCCGCGGTCGGCAGGCTTCGAGAAGCGGTCGAGAAGTGAGCGTCAAACGTTTTGATGTCGGCTCGTGGCTCGACTCCCCGATGTCGCGGCGGCGGCTTGACCTTTCGCAGTTCACCAAAGAAAGGGCAGTGGTGGCGGACATCTGCGCGCGCGTTGCCGCCGAGGGCGATGAAGCGTTGCGCGAGCTGGGCAAGAAGTTCGACGGATGGGCGCCAGGGGCCGATGAATCCTTCGAGGTTCCCGCGCGCGAGCTGGCGGCGGCGGCGGACAAGTTGGCCCCGGCCGATCGCGCCGCGCTCGAGTTCGCCGCGCAGCGCATCCGCGATTTCCACTCGCGGCAGCTGCAGTCAGCATCGAGCGGGCCGCCGGGTCTCAAGCTGCTGACGCGACCCGTCCGCCGCGCGGGGGTATATGCGCCTGGGGGTCGCGCGGCCTATCCATCGACGGTGCTGATGACCGTGATTCCCGCGAGGATCGCGAAGGTGCCGAAGGTGGTGCTGGCCACGCC
>JALYSJ010000005.1 GCA_030854855.1 Candidatus Dormiibacterota bacterium | reverse complement strand
TGTTTCCTCCGATCGCATACAGCCGTCCCTGCGCCGCCAGGAGCGCGTGCCCGCCCCGCGCGTACCTCATTGGCGCAAGCTCGGTCCACGAACCGCCGTCGAGGCGGGTCAGACGCGCGCTGTCGCGCCCATTGCTGTGTCCACCCGACAGATAGATGCTTCCGTCGAGACTTGCCGCCGAAGGATGGTCGACTGCTGACGGAAGTGCAGGGCCCGCCTGCCATGCGCTTCCGTCGAAGACGTACACGGATGCGAGACTGCTACCTGCCGCATCGAAGCCGCCCATCACATAGAGCTTTCCGCCGGCCACCGCGGCGCCCGCCTCTTCGACCGGTATGGGCAGCGCCGCTTCAACGCGCTGAGGCGGTGCGGGCGTCGGGCTTGGCGCCGGAGTGGGCGAGGGGACGGGGGAGGGGCTGCGAGCGGACGTTGGCGATGGTGAGGTGGCCGGCGAGCTCGGGCCGCACGCCGCAAGGGCGCATGCGCAGAGCGTTGCCACGCCGAGTGCTTTCATGAGCAAGACATGTTGAGAGTTCCGGGCGCACAGGATGATGGCGCCCTCCCAGTAAGCTCTAAGGAACTGTCCACACTCCTCCAAGTTTCCGACGCCATCGTGAACGCAAGTCACGCTATCAACCGTTAATCGGAGGAGTCTGATGTCCGAAATCGAAAGACACCCAGGCGAACCGGCCGGGCAGCCGCCCGACCAGTCGCTCCTGCCTCCCGCGAACCCTGAGTCGCTTGGCGTCCCCGGGTGGGCGCCTCCGCCTCCTTCAGCGCCGCCTGCAGGCACCACGCTGTGGCATCGCCTCGCCGCGGGCGTGGTCGTCGCGGCGGTTGTCGCCGGCGCCGCCGGTGCCGGGATCGGCTGGAGCGTCGCCCGCGCGATCCATCCGCCCGCCAGCACCGCGCAGACCATCACCCCGTCCACCCAGCCTCAGACCGACTCCGAGTCACCGATCCAGCCCACCACACCGAGGACCGGTGGATCGCTCGATGCCAACGCAATCGCGGCCAAGGTCGACCCAGCGATCGTCGACATCAACACGAGCGTCGGCACTGGTCAGGCAGCGGGCACAGGGATGATCATCAGCTCGAGCGGCGAGGTGCTAACCAACAACCACGTCATCCAGGGCTCAACGAAGATTACGGTCACGATCGCGGGCCGCTCTCAGTCCTTTACCGCGCACCTGCTCGCGGCCGTCCTCACCGCGGACATCGCGGTCATTCAGATCGAAGGCGTTTCGGGCTTGCCCAAGGTGAGCTTCGCGAGCTCGTCCACGCTCGCGGTGGGTGACTCGATCGTCGCCATCGGCAACGCGCTCGGCCAGGGCGGCACGCCGGCTGTCTCCCAGGGCAGCATCACGGCCCTCGACCAGACCATCACCGCAAGCCAAGCGGGTGCAAAGGTGGAGCAGCTCGCCGGGATGATCCAGAGCGACGCCACCATCTACCCGGGCGATTCCGGTGGTCCGCTCCTCAACTCCTCCGCGCAGGTGGTCGGAATGATCACGGCCGGCCAGGTGCAGGGCGTCCGCAACTCTCCATCCAATGTCAACTACGCCATCGCCTCGGACACCCTCCTCGACGTCGTGAACCAGATCCGCTCGCACGCGACAAACTCGGCGATCAGGTACAGCCGGGATGCCTACATCGGCGTCAACGCGCAGACACTCGACGCGGCCACCGCGGCGCAGCTTGGCCTGAACGTGTCGTCAGGCGCGTTGGTGCGGTTAGTCGTGCCTGGGTCGCCAGCGGCCGGCGCCGGCATCACACGCGACTCTGTCATCACGTCTGTTGGTGGCACGCCTGTCACTTCGATCGACACCCTGGGTACGGCGATCAAGGCGCACAAGCCTGGAGAGAAGGTCTCGATCAGCTGGGTCACTCAAAGCGGCCCTCACACCGCGACGCTGACACTGAGTGGAATGAATCCGTAAGCCTTAACAGGCAGCGCTTCCCCCTTATCGGTATCCTTTTCGGGTTGTGCGAATAGTCGTCAAGGATCCCGAGGAGTTCGAGCAGGCTTTACGGGAGTTTCGTCGCAAGGTGCAGGAGCAGGGGCTCGTGCGCGAGATGCGACGCCGTTCGCACTACGTTCCGCCAGCTGAGGCTCGCAAGATTAAGAGCCTCCGCGCCCGGCGGCGCCGCACGCGCTAGATTCAGGGGAATTACGGGCGGTACGTCCCCCCACCCTAGCCCTCCCCCTGCGGTGGAGGGGAGTGCTTCTACCGAACGGGATATAATTCCCTCCGTTCGGTGACCATGGCGGAGGGGAAACACCCGTTCCCATTCCGAACACGGTAGTTAAGCCCTCCTGCGCCGATGGTACTGTCGGGGTAACCCGATGGGAGAGTAGGTCGTTGCCGAGCGTTTTTATAAGTCCCGGGGTTCGCAAGGACCGCGGGACTTAGCTTTTCTGGCCGGTCGCCAGGTCTGGCTCCTCGAGGCTCTCGGCGTGCAGCGTCGGCAAGAGCAGGTAGCAGCGAATGGTGAGCAGGACGAGCAGGCCGATCAACGTGATCAGGACGTCGAGCACAACCTGGCCGACCTGAGCGTGGAACATGAGGATGAGGACGCCTTCTACGACGCACGCCAACGCGAGGATCGGCACAAAGACCCGGTCGTGCACGGCCATGAAGAACTGGATCAGCAGGTTGTCGAGCGCCAGCGCCAGCCCGATCACGCCGACCGCGAACACGTAAGGC
The DNA here is from genome assembly GCA_030854855.1 of Candidatus Dormiibacterota bacterium. Lineage (GTDB taxonomy): Bacteria > Chloroflexota > Dormibacteria > Dormibacterales > Dormibacteraceae > Palsa-870. The sequence goes on along the minus strand of JALYSJ010000005.1, from coordinate 9,217 downwards.
GTCGCGTCCCGGAAGGCTGGGCCAAAGAGAATCGCGACGACAAGGCCTGGCACCACCGCGAAAACGAGCAGCGCACCCGCGGCGAGCGCGGTGAGAATGCCGGCCGACGAAAGGAGGATCCGCCCAGGATGCTGCTCCTTGGCGACCGCCTCGACGACGCGGGGAAACAGCACCTGGCTGACGCTCAGCGTCAGAAAGAAAAGGATGGTGCCGATCTTGTTCAGGCCGCCGTAGATCCCGCCCTCATGCCCGCTCAGGAAATGCTCGGCGAGGATGACATCCTGGTTGTAGAGGATCTGGATCCCGATGATCCCGGCCGCTGCCGTTAGCGAGAAGCCGGCCATCACTCGCAGCTGCACCCGCGAACCGATCCGTTTGAAGTGATCTCGCAGCGTGTACAGGCCCAAGACGAACGAAAACACCACGCCGATGAACACTGCGGCCATGGCGCCGGACACGGCGTAGCCGGCCTTCAGCAGCAAAAAGACAAAAGTGGTGCGAACGACGAGCTCGAGCGATAGGTTCAAGGACAGTGAGGGAAACCGCTGCAAGCCCTGGAGGATGCCGCGCGGGATCGCCACCTGCCAGATCAGAGCGATCGCGAATCCGAGGATGAGGATCGGAATCGTCGAGCCAAGCTTTGCGAAGGCGGCGATCGGGTGGGCGAAGAGCGTGACGATCAGCAGGAGGAGGAGGCAAGGGATGGCGATCAGCCGGGCTGTGCGAGCCATCAGCGTGCGGACGCCGGCGTCGCCTCGCGCCGCCAGAGTGGCGGTGTACCGGGCCAGCACGACGACCAGGATCAGCGCCGGAGCGGTGCCGACCGAGTAGATGGCGATTAGAAAAGCAACCTGGCCGTAGATGACCGGTCCCAACACTCGGCCGGCGATCGCGTGATAGACGAATCCGCCGATGCCGGCGACCAGACCGCCGACGAACAGGACCAGGTTCTGCCGGACCAACCGGTTTCGCCGGACCTGGGCCAGACGCTGGCCAAAACCCAGGCGCACGCCGGTCTGCACAGTCCGGGCATTCTACGCGACGCGTCCATCACGTCCCGCCGGGGATAATTCATTCCCGATGCCCGAACAGGTGAAGCCCTTGGTCTCTGCGCTGGTGGTGAGCTACAACTCCAAAGAGCTGCTCCTCCAGTCCCTCCATTCGTTCTTCACGAGCGCCGACGTGCCGGTGGAAGCGGTTGTCGTCGACAACGACTCGTCAGACGGGTCGGCGGCGGCGGTGACTGACGAATTTCCCCAGGCGACGGTGCTGGTGGAGCCAAAGAACATCGGCTACGGCCGCGCCGCCAACCTGGGCCTCGAGCGCTGCCAGGGCCGCTTCGTCCTTCTTCTCAGCACGGACGTGACGTTGGAACCAGGCAGCCTAGGCAGGCTTGCCGACTTTCTGCTCACCCGTCCGGACGCCGGCGCGGTAGGACCTCGGGTGCTGCTGCCGGATGGACGGCTGGATCCTGACTGCAGGAGGTCGTTCCCGATCCCAAGCACGATGTTCTATCAGACGGTTGGCCTCAGCAAGCTGTTCCCGAAGAGCCCGCGATTCGGTCGCCACAACATGGGCCATGTCCCCGACACGGACGTCCACGAGATGGATGCGGGAACCGGCGCCTGCCTGATGCTGCGCATGGCCACGCTGGAGAGGGTCGGCTTCTTCGACCCCCGTTACTTCATGTTTGGAGAGGACCTCGATCTCTGTTACCGGCTGAAGCTCGGAGGGTGGAAAGTGTTCTACCTGCCGACAGCCTCTGCCTCCCACCATGTCACGCCGGACTCATCGGAGAGGGAGCGCCAGCTGTCATATGAGCGTCACCGCTCCCAGTGGGCGTACCACTTCAAGCACCACGCGGAGGACGTCTCAGCATTCGGCAACGGCCTGGTATGGGCGCAGATCTGGGGCCGCTGGGTCGCGGAACGGCTCAGGGGAACGGTCAAGAGGCCAAAGCGCGAATCTGGATAAGTTGTCCCCGAAACTGGGTAGGGTAGTTATCGTGTCCCGCCCCAGAAGCTCCTTGCATCTGCGGACCTCTGGTACGGGACACGTCTAGATGTACCACCAGATAGCCCGCAACAAGCGCAACAGCGTCATCGTGATCGCGCTGTTCCTCCTGGTGTGGCTGCTGGCGGGTTTCGTCATCGGCGGGCTCACGTACGGCTCGAGCGGAGGTGTACTCGGCGCCATCGTCCTGGGGATTCTGGGAGTCATGGCCGCGCTGTACTCGTACTACCTCGGGTCGGCCACGGTGCTCGCGGCGGTCGGCGCCCAGGAGGCTGACCCCGGTCAGTACCAGCAGCTCTACAACATCGTCCAGACGCTGTCGATCGGCTCAGGCGTGCCGATGCCGAAGGTCTACATCATCGACGACCCAAGCCCCAACGCATTCGCGACCGGTCGCGACCCGAAGCACGCCGCAGTGACGGTGACGACCGGTCTGCTGCAGATGATGAACCGCGAGGAACTGGAGGGCGTGCTCGCTCATGAGATGAGCCACGTCAAGAACTACGACGTGCGCATGCTGCTGGTGGTCACGACGATGATTGGCCTCGCCGCCGTGATCGCCAGCATGTACTGGAACGGCGCGCTCCGATTTCGCAGCCGGGACGCACGCGCGACCCTGGTCGTGTTCGCGATCGGCATCATCTTCACGCTGATCGCATTCATCGTCGGCCCGATCATGCAGATGGCGCTTTCACGGCAGCGCGAGTCACTGGCCGACGCAAGCGGCGTCGACCTGACGCGCAACCCCCAGGGTTTGCTGAGCGCCCTGAAGAAGATCGCCCAGAACGACAAGCCGCCTGAGAAGTTCAACCACGCCGTGGCGGCGATGTGCATCGACAACCCCACGGAGCACCACGGCAGCTTCTTCAACCACCTCTTCGACTCGCACCCGCCGATCGAGGAGCGAATCGCCGCGCTGGAGAAGATCGCCGCCGTCCAACAGACCTGATGCAGACCTGATGCAGGCGCGGGCCTTCGTCCAGCCGGCTGCGATGTCGCCGCTGCTGGCGAAGTTCCTGCACGTGCGCCGCACAGAGCTCAACCGAACCCTGCAGGTGGCCGGCTTTGCGATCGTCCTCGGCTGGGCGATGTATACCGCTTTCAGCGCCGCGCAGTCCATCTTCCTCAACAAGTCAGGGCCGCAGGCCTACCCGCTGTTCTTCGTCGTTCTCGCGCTCGCGGTGTGGCCGATGGTCGCTGTTCAGGGCTGGTTGACCCGGAGGTTTGGTGTCGGCCGCGCGTTTCGCATCACACTTGCCGCCAACGCGTTGGCGGCTCTTGCCGTTTTCGCGGCTTACGTCATACGCGAGGACTCGACAGTGGCCTTCGCGGCGTACGTGGTGTACTCGGTGGCGTTCGAGCTGGTCATGCTCCAGTTTTGGACCTTCGTCAGCCAGCACTTCAACCTGCTGGAGGGCAAGCGGATCTTCCCCGTCATCGCGGCCGGCTCGAGCATCGGTTACATCCTTGCCGGGGTCACGACCACCATCGTCGCCGTCTACGCCACCGAACCGCTGATCTTCGTCTGGGCGTTCGGCTCGATCGCCGCGGCAATCATGTCCCGGAGCCTCGAGCGCACGCTGTTCCGCCCAGCCTTCATCGACGACGTCGACGAAGTCTTCGCCGACCACGAGGCGGCGCTAAAGACGCACGGTGTCGTCGCCGTGCTCCGGGGGGCTTTCGACTACCTGACCGGCAGCCGGCTGGTGCTTGCAATGGTGCTGTTCGCTTTCGCATTGCAGATTGCCAGTCGCATCGGCGACTACCTCGTGGCGGTGCTTTTCGTCCAGGCGACGCACAACAACCTGCAGTCGCTGACGATCCTGATCGGAAACGCTTGGCTCGCCAGCTACGTGGTGCAGCTTGCGGTGAGCCTTTTCGTGACGCCTTGGGTCCTCGCCAAGCTCGGAGTCAAGAACGCGATCATGGTCCTGCCGCTCTTTACCCTGATCGGCTTCACCGCCGTCGCGATAGCCCCGATCCTGTCGACGTCGCTCTTTCTGTTCATCGTGCGCAATGGCTTGCAGACGGGGCTCGATGACCCAGCCGAGAACGTGCTGGGCGGCGCGCTCCCAGCCCAGATCGGCCCGAAGCTCAAGCTCCTGCTCGACAACGCAGTGCTGCCGGGAGCGGCTGTAGTCACCGGAGTGGCCCTGCTGGTGGTGCAGAGGACGATCGCCGCAAGCGTGGAGGTGCTGGCGGTGTTGGGGGTGGTCATGGCCATCGCCTTCATCCTCGCCGCCTTGCGCGTGCGGGCCCTTTACGTCAGCGCTATCTACGACCGCCTTCGCACGCATGCGCTGAGCCTTGCGGACTTTCAGCAGGCCATCGGACGTCCGAACCCAGAGCAGATCGCTGAGCTGCAGGGCTACGTGCGCTCCGGCGATGACAAGGTGCGGCAATTTGCCACTGCCGCGCTCGGGAAGTCAGCGCCGGAAACGTTCAACTCGATGCTGCCAGAGCTGCTTGCGGCGCCAGACCCGATGGTGCGCAGGCTGGCCTTGCAGCTGGCCCCTCCGAACAGCTTCACCGTCGAACAGCTCGACGCCGCCAGCCAGGACGGGGATTCATGGGTGCGTGCGGCGGCGGCCGTGGCGGGCGCGAGGCGAAAGGATCGCTGGTTCCAATCCGAAGAGGTCATGCGCGGCCTCTGGAATTCGAGCATGCCCGATTCCCGACCAGCGGTGGTCTGGGCGGCCGTCTTCGTCGGTGACCGGAAAACGATCGTCGAAGCCATGAAAGATGGCGATCCTCGCGTGCGTCTGGAGTCACTGCGCAGCTTCGCCAAGTTGAAAGGAGATGTCGCCGGGGTTGCGGGCGCGTTGATCGCCTGCCTGCGCGACGAAGACGTCGAGGTGCGGCGTGAGGCATTGCGCCAGGCGACCCGGTGGAGCTCACCCCCAGAAGAGCACCAGGCTTACGCCGAAGCGCTGGCCGACGGGCTGGCAAGCGGCGACCGCGATGTTCGCCGCCTCGCGGCGGAAGCCATGGCGGCCCAATCCCCCGATGCGCTCGCGCTCACCCTACCGCTGCTGGCCGCCCAGGACGAGGCGGCGGCGGCGATCGTCGAGGCATTGATGCGCAGCGGCCGCCCAGAGCTGTTCAGGCACGCGCGCACCCATCTCGAATCTCATCTGGCCGACGCGTTGCACCTTGCGAGGTTGTCGGCGCGCGTGGCGGCTGCCGCGAGGCAGCAAGCACGGGACGACGGCTCGAACTACGCGCTGCTGCGGATAGGACTCGACGACTACGTTCGCAAGGGGATCGACTCGGGACTCTCCGCGATGAGGGCGCTGCACGGGAAGCGAGGCTTTGCCACGGTCGAGCGTGGACTTGCGTCCGATGAGGCCCGCGCAAGGGGGGAAGCGCTGGAAACGTTGATAAACTTCGGCCCGGGCTGGCTCGCCGGGCCGCTGGCGCAGCTGCTCGATCCCGAGTCCCTGGATTCGGGCTCAGCTCGCCCGCTCACCAATGCCGAGCTTGAAGCACTCGCGAACCATCACGACAAATGGGTCAAGGAGACCGCGGAAGCGGCGTCCCACGGTCCAGGGGAGTCAATGAAAGAGCTCATCGCGCTGAAGCGGGTGCCTCTCTTCAGCATGCTCACGCTAGAGCAGCTCGCGAGCATCGACCGCCTGATGGTGACTCGACACTACGTCAAGGGCGAGTCGATCTTTCGCAAGGGCGACGTCGGCGCGGAGCTCTATGTGGTGATGGAAGGCGAGGTTCGCATCCATCTCGACCACGATGGGCACGAGGTCACCCTCGCTAGGCACGGTCCGAGCAAGGTGGTGGGAGAGATGTCGGTCTTCGACGATCAGCCGAGGTCGGCCAGCGCCCAGGCGGTCGAGAACACCACGGTGCGCGTGCTGAGGCGCGACCGGATGCAGGCGATCGTCCACGAGCATCCCGAGGTGCTGCTGGAGTTCGTCAAGTACCTGAGCCAGAGGTTGCGCGTGATGAATGAGCAGCTGGAGGCCGCGGCTCCACCGGTGGCGGCGCCACTTGACCACGAAGGCGCTGGGACCCCGGACGTTTAGCAGGGGATGGAATAACCCGCATCGACAGTGCGATGCGGGCAGCGGTCAGCGTTCAAACTCGCATCCGACAGTACGATGCGGATAATGCTCCGTGATGGCAGAACTTTCCGACCTCCGACTCGGTGCGGCGGTTGTCGCCAACGATGGAAGCAAGGTCGGCATCGTGGAAAGCGTGATCGTGGACGAGGAGGGCTTCAGCCCTCGGGCCCTGGTGGTCAAGGATGAGGCGACTCTTGCGGGACGCTTGGTCGCCGGCGAGAAGTTGTTCACCACCGATGAGGTGGTGATCCCGATCGGCGCTGTCGAGTCCGCCACGCATGATGAGGTGCGCCTTTCCATGTCCGCACCTGAGGTCCGGCGCCAGCCGCTCTACCTCAGCTACAGGCGCGAGCCGATGACGACCGAGGATGCGCTGGTCGAGGAGGGGGAGCTCATCGGCGGCGGCCTCGGATTGCCGAAGGCCCAGGAAATTGCCAACAAGGCGCACAACCAGATCGAGATCGACCGTGGCGAGAACGTGATGCTCGGCAAGACGGGGCGACGGCTGGGTCGCGTCGAGGATGTTCTTTTTGACCGCGGCGCGCTGATCGGTGTCGTGATACGTCCCGAAGGTTTCTTCAAACGCGACGTGGTGCTGCCCATCAAGTTCATCGAGCGTGCTGACGACCTGGCGCTTTTCGCCCAGCTTGAGGAATCTGACATTGAGCAGCTGAAGCCCTTCGTCGACGCGGACTAACGAAACCCAGATTACTCGGCCGTTTCGGGCTCCGCGCGCACCTCGATCTTCTTGCGCGCCACTTCCAGCCTCTCGGTGCACACCAACAGATAGACGCGAGCCTCGTCCACGGCCTTGAGCGCGTCGTCGAGCGACAGGTCGCCATCCTCGAGGAGCTTCAGCTTCTCGTCCAGCTTCTCCAGTGCCTGCTCGTAGCTCAGCTGCTCGCTCATGACTCGATCTCGTCAATCTCGTCTATTTGATCTATCCGAGCACCCAGCCGTCCGGCGCCAAGTCGTATCCGGACCCGCCGGTTGACTTTGGTATCGATCGCGGATCGCAGCACGGCGCCGGACTCGGCGTCCTGCGTGATGCTGTAGCCGCGGGAGAGCACCGCGTCGGGACTGAGCGCGAGAAGACGTTGCTTGCGGTGCTCGAGCCCTCGCGTCGCGGCACCAAAGCGGGCGGCCAGGGCGCGATCCAGGCGAGCGGCGGCGCGGCGCGCGGCGAGTGCGTTGCGACTACGCGTGAGCCTCGCGGAGGCGGCGCTGCTGAGGCGGCGCCCGCGCTCGCGAAGGGCTTCCTCGCGGCGCGCAACCTGGGCCACCGGGCTCAACCGGCCGAGGTCGGCGGCAGCGCGGGCCAGGCGTTCGACGCGGTGGCGCACGAGGGCAGGCAAAAGCTGGACCAGGCGCTGGTGCTTGTTTGCCAGCCGGTCGGCCTCGCGAGTGATCCGCCGCGAGATCTCGCGGTCGAGCCGGCGGCCCCGCTCGCGCAGAAGCGTAATCAGATCGGACTTCTTGGGCACCACTCGCGCTCCGGCCTCGGTCGGAGTCCGGCATTCGGCGTCGCCGACAAGATCGGCCACCGTCCGGTCGGAGGTGTGTCCCAGTGCTGTGACGACAGGAAGCCTGGAGTCGAGGATCGCCCGCGCCACGATCTCGGTGTTGAAGGCGTAGAGCTCCTCGAAGCTCCCGCCGCCGCGCGCGAGCACGATCACGTCAGCCAGCTTCTCATCGTTGCAGCGCCGGAGAGCCCGCGCGACGCTCATGGGCGCGGCCGCACCCTGGACCTGGACCGGATACACGACGATCCCCATGTTCGGGTAGCGCTCCCAGATGGTCTCCTGGAGGTCGTGGATGACGGCGCCGGTGGGCGACGTGAGGAGCGCGATGGCGCGAGGCAGGAATGGCAGCCGGCGCTTGCGGGCCGCCGCGAAGGCTCCCTCCGCCTCGAGCCGCCGCTTGAGTTCCTCGAGCCGGGCTCGCAGCTTCCCGATGTCGTCGAACTCGATCTGGTCGACCACGAACCGGATCGTTCCGTACTGCGTCCAGAAATCGACGCGACCGCGAAAGACGAACGCCTGGCCGTCCTCGGGCAGCGTGGCGACGCGCCGCGCATCGTCCGCGTAAAGGAAGCCGTTGATGAGGCTTTGCCCATCTTTGATGGCGAAGCTGTAGTGGCCCTTCGCTCCGCGCTTCATACCGCTGACTTCGCCTTTGACCAGGAGCGCGGTCAGAGGACGCAGCTCTCGCTTGATCTCGTTCGCGAGCTCCGTGACGGTGTAAGGACGCTGGGCTTCCTCCGGCTTCAGCACGAGGACTAGCTTAGGGGAGAGCTAACCCCCAATCTGGGACATCGATTTCGCGGGCTTGATGAAGCCCGGCTGGTTGATGAGGTGTCCCTCCTCCTTGCGCCAGATCGCGGTCTCGATCACGCGACCGAGATGGTCATCGGATGCTCCGGACCTCATGAGGTCGCGGAGGGGCGTCTCCTGAAGGGAGAAAAGACAGGTTCGCAGGCCGCCCTCGGCCGTGAGCCGGATGCGGTTGCACGCCGTGCAGAAGGCCTGGCTCACGGACGAGATGAAGCCGACTCCACCCGGGGCGCCATCCGCGAACTTGAATCGAGTCGCGGGTCCCGGCCTCGTGTCGGCAACTGGGACCAGCGGGAAGAGGTCCTCGATCTGCTCCTGGATGCGCCGGCTCGGCACCACCTGCTCGTTGGTCCAGATGCCGTCGCCGTCCAGCGGCATGAACTCGATGAAGCGGACCTCGTAGCCCTCGTCGCGTGCGAGGCGGGCGAAGTCGACGACCTCGTCGTCGTTGTGTCCCTTCATGACGACCATGTTCAGCTTGATCGGCCACAGGCCCGCCTCGCGCGAGGCCTGGATGCCTTCCATCGTGCGGCTGAACTGATCGCTTCGGGCGATCTCGTGAAAGCGCTGCATGTTGAGCGTGTCCAGCGAGATGTTGATGCGCTTCAGGCCCGCTTCCTTGAGGAGCTTGGCCTTGTCGCGGAGCAGCACGCCGTTGGTGGTCATGGTGATGTCCAGCGTGGGGTCGATCGCGTTGATCATCCCGATCAGCTCCTCGACCTTGATGCGCACCAGCGGCTCGCCGCCGGTGATCCGAATCGTGCGCACGCCGTAGCGCTCGACGAAGATCCG
>JALYSJ010000140.1 GCA_030854855.1 Candidatus Dormiibacterota bacterium | reverse complement strand
TTCTCGACTGTCGAGGAAGCCAAATCCTGGCTGACTAAGTAAGGAAGGAATGGCTTCCCCACTTGTGGGGAAGTTGGCCGGCCGCAGGCCGGCCGGATGGGGAGGTGGAACTGGCCTTACCCGGTGGATGATAAGGCCCTCGCCTTTCACCATCGCCGAAAGTTTCGCGCATCATGTCCTCCGCATGGAGGCGAGGAACAACCGGCTGAGGGGTGACAACTGCGACCGTGACTGGATCTGGGAGCGTGAGATTGAGACCGCGACCGCGGAGGACACCTTCAGGTTGTCGGCCGCGGCATGGGAACGGCAGTTTCGCCGCCTGAGGGAAGCCTCGCCTTTTTACGCGCAGAAGTTCCGCGAGGCCGGGCTGGGCACTTCATTCGTTGGTCTCGGCGACCTCGCGAGTGTTCCGTTCACGACCAAAGAAGAGCTCACGGGCGCGCTGGACGAGAACCCTCCGTTTGGAAGCAATCTCTGCGTGGACCGGAGCCTGGTCAAGCGTGTCTACCAGACCAGCGGCACGACCGGCAAGCCCTCCGTGCTCGCCCTGACGCGCAATGACATGGAGACCTGGACGGTGATGGGCACGCGGTCCTACTACGCAACTGGAATCCACGAGCACAGCAGCGTCCTCACCACCTTCGGCGCGGGTCCGTTTGTCGCCGGCCACACGCACTTCGCCCTCTTGCGCATTGGCACGCGAACATTGCCAATGGCGCCGGGTGACACCGAACGCGTGCTCTTCAGTCTTCGCGCCGGTCTAGCCGACACCCTTCTCGCGACAGCTTCATTCGCTCAGTACCTCGCGAATCACCCTGAGAAAAACCATCCCGACCCGCAATCCGGCCCGCTGACCCACATCGTCACGGGTGGCGAGCCCGGCGGTGGCATCCCGGCGATCCGCGACCACATCGAGAAAGTGCTGGGAGTAACGGTCACCGAGGTGATGGGAATTGGCGACATCGCCCCGTCGCTGTTCGGCGAGTGCCCGCACCAGCAGGGCATGCACTTCGGCGGCGTGGGCCACGTCTGGCCTGAGCTCATAGACCTGGAGACTCGCGAAACGATGGCAATCGAAGCGGGCGCTGTCGGCGAGCTCGCCTATACGACTCTCACGCGTGATGCAATGCCGGTGGTGCGGTTTCTCAGCAACGACATCGTCCGCATCGAGGGAACCTCGTGCGCATGTGAGCGGACAACATTCCGAATGCGCTGCATCGGACGCCGCGACGACTTGTTCATCGTCCGCGGCGTGAATGTGTATCCAACGGCGATCCTCTCGGTCGTCGGCGACTTCCGCCCTCGTGTCACAGGCCGGGCTCGCGTCATCCGTCCTGGCGGGGAGGTCAGCGTCACGCCGCCCGTTCCCATTGAAGTCGAGGTTGCAACCGGCCACGATCACGACGAGTCATTGGCAGCCGAGATCGACGACGCGATCCACGCCAAGCTCGTGTTCCGGAGCAAGGTGACCCTCATTCCGGAGGACCTCTTCGGTGAAAGCGGCTACAAGACCAGGCTGACGGTCAACCGAGCGTGACGAAGAAGCTCAAGTCGGACCTTGGCTGGAGCACCGCCGACCGCATAGTGGTCCGTGGCCATGACCTCGCCGAGGAGCTGATCGGCAAGGTCTCGCTTGGCGACGTCGCGTTCCTCGAGCTGAAGGGCCGCCTTCCGACGGTGAAGGAGTCGAAGGTCTTCAATGCTCTCGCGGTAACCCTCGTGGAGCACGGCATGACCCCGAGCGCGATCGCCGCCCGGATGACGTATTTCGGCGCCCCAGAATCGATGCAGGGTGCCGTCGCGGCCGGTCTTCTGGGCATGGGCGATCGATTCGGAGGTTCGGTGGAGGAAGCCGCCCGCATGCTGCAGGAGGCGTTGCGCGACGCTCCGCCCGGTACCGATCTTCGCCCGCTCGCGAGCAGGATCGTCGCCGAGCACAAAGAAAGGAAGAAGCCGATCGGTGGCCTCGGCCATCCGGTGCACAAGCGTGTCGACCCTCGCACGCCGAAGCTCTTCGCTCTGGCGGTCGAGAACGACCTCTCCGGCAGGTACGTGGAGCTCATTGAGCTGGTCTCGGAGGAGGCGTCGCGCGCCTACGGCCGCCGGCTGCCCGTCAACGCCACCGGCGCGATCGGCGCGATCGCGAGCGAGCTCGAGATCCCATGGAGGGTCTGCCGGGGGCTCGCCGTGATGGCGCGGGCGATCGGGCTGGTCGCCCACATCCAGGAGGAGATCGAGGAGCCGCAGGCGGCCGAAATCTGGTCCCGGATCGACGAGGAATCGTCGAGCCACAATCGCCCGTACACGGACTAAACTCAAAACCCTGGCCGCAAACTTGCTCGGCATCCATCACGTCACCTCGATCACCGGCGACGTGCAGAAGTGCGTCGACTTCTACGTCAGCGTCCTGGGCCTCCGCTTCGTCAAGAAGAGCATCAACCAGGACATGCCCGACACGTACCACATCTACTTTGGCGACCAGGTCGGTTCGCCTGGCACGGCGATGACGTTCTTTGGATGGTCGGACTGGCCCAAGCGCAAGGCGGGAAGCGGCCAGGTCACGACGGTCTCCTTTTCCGTCCCCACCGGATCTCTCGGTTTCTGGAGCAGCCGCCTGCGCAACCTGGGGGTGGGCACCAAGCCGGCGGGCCGGTTCGGAACGGAGGCCATCGTGCTGTCAGATCCCGATGGCATCGAGCTGGAGCTCGTCGCCCAATCGTCGAAACAGCCATGGGTCGCGTGGCCGGAAAGCTCGGTTGACCAAAAGCAAGCCATCCGCGGCTTCCATTCGGTAACGATGACCGTGGCCGAACGCACCGCAACGTTCGACCTGCTGGTCAAGACCATGGGATTTCGGAAGACCGCTGAGGAGGGACACCGCGCTCGATTCGAGACCGGCGAGGGTGGGCCCCATTCGATCCTCGACGTGGTGGAGTCACCCGAAGGGTCCGAGGGCGAGGAGTCGATCGGGTCGGTGCACCACGTCGCGTGGAGGGCGGCCGACGCGGCGCACCAGTCCGAGTGGCGCCAGGTGCTGGTCGAGGCCGGGCGCAACGTGACGCCGGTCATCGATCGCTACTACTTCAAATCCATCTACTTCCGCGAGCCGGGGGGCGTGCTGTTCGAGATTGCCACTGACGGCCCCGGTTTCACCATCGACGAAACCGTCGAAGCCCTTGGATCAACGCTGAGCCTGCCGCCCTGGTTCCAGGTGCGCCGGGACAAGTTGGATGCCACATTGACGCCCATCGTCGTACCGACCACCGCGACGACCGGCGCTGGACATTGATGGTGAGTGGTCGCTAACCCAACCCGGGGAGGGGAATGAGCTGATGAGCACCGCAGTGATCGCTCCGGTCAACCCGATGTCGGCGGAGGGCAAGGACACGGTCATGAACGTCATGCGACGCGACCGTGCGAACTTCACGCGCCTGGTCTCCGACCCGAAGAACTGGAATGTTCAGACCCGCTGCACCGAATGGGAGGTCCGTGACCTCGTCGGTCACATGATCGACGTCACGGAGGGTTACTTCGCGAACTGGGAAGCGGCCAAGAAGGGCGGCACGCCGACCCCGGCGGGCCTGGCTGTGATGGCCGAAACGCTCAATGACCACGCCAAGGACTTTCGCAAGCTGCCGCGAGAGGAGGCGCTCACCCGCTTCAAGAAAAACGCCGAGAAGCTCGACGGCATGCTCGACGCGCTCACGCCGGAGGAATGGACCGGATTTCTCGTCTCGCACCCGTACTCGGGTCCGGTTCCCGCCGGCTTCTACGGGACGTTCCAGATCATGGACTACGGTGTGCACCCGTACGACATCGAGTACGGCCTCGGCAACAAGCTGGCGACGATCGATGAAGCGACAGCTGGGCTGATCCTGCCCTTCGCCTTCATCTTCTGGCAGTACCAGGTCGACGCGAAGTCGGCGGCGGGAGCGGAGTTCCAGTACGGGATCGACGTGGCAGGGCCGTGGGGCGGCAAGTGGCGCGTGACAGTAGGGGATGGCAAGTGGTCGCCGGAGCCTGAGAAGGGCAACTTCGAAGGATGCGCCGCGCTGTTCCGATTCGACACGCCGCAGGACCTCGTGCTCACGTTCTTCGGTCGTTATCCCGGCGGCTCGGCAAGCGGCGACCCCGAGGTTATCGAGAAGGTTCGCCACCTCCACTTCTCCATCTGATACGAAGCACTCTCTGGGCGGCTGACCTCGGCGCGCCGGGGTCGCCGCCTCTCTCCTCGTTTGACGCCGAGGTCAAAGAGGTGGATGCGACCACCTCCCACGTGGTGGTCGCCGCCATGGCAGACGAGGGCGACCTGGTCGACGTGCGGCTCGCGCGAGGGTGCCGGTGCTTTGGTGCCTGGCTGGAAGGCGAGCTCGCCGGATATGGATGGCTCTCGACCAGACCGGAATGGATCGGCGAGATCGAGATCGAGATCGCGCCCGGCGCGGGCGAGGGTTACATCTGGAACTGCGTCACGCTCCCTCCGCAGCGGCGCCGCGGTGTCTTGCGCGCGCTGCTGGCTGGGATAAGGACGCGCGCGCACGACGAGGGGTTGAAGAGGCTGTGGATCGGCAGCGTTGCTATTCCAGCGGAGAAAGCTTTTGGACCGTCCGGATTCACACCGACACTGACCTTCGCGAGCGAGTTGATCGCCGGCTACCGCTGGCTGCAGGTTCGTCCTTTTGCCGGGGCTGACCCTGCGCTGGTGGAGGCAGCGCATCGCGTGGTGGGTGCGCCGGCGGGCCGCTTCCTGCGCCTATCGCACCCGCGCCGCCACTAACGAACCATCGTCCGGCGGCCGAATTGTCCATCTAGACGTCTTCCACGGCGTCATTCGGCGGCCGAAAGGTCGATTTAGAGGGCGGCCAGGTAGATCTTCAGCAGGTCCTCGGCCGCATATTTGCCGGCCAATTCGTTCGCGGCAGTCCGCAGCTCGGGCTCGCCGATGCCATACGCAGCGATGTGTTGCGGAAGTCCAAGTGCTTGGATCAATTCCTGAACCCGTCCCGCCGGATCAGAACCAGTCGCACCGGCCAGCAGCATCACGCGCTCCGGCTTCAGCTTGGCCATGTACCGAATCACATGTGGCAGCAGCAGGCACGATGTCACGCCGTGTGGGATGCCGTGTCGGGCGCCGATCTGCTTGCCCATGACGTGACTCAACCCCGTCGCCGATGCGATGGTCAGCGTGTACGAGAACCACGCTCCCAACTGGTTCTCGGTCCTTACATCAACGTCGGCCGGCGCCGCCTTCGCGCGCGGAAGGGAATCGAAAAGGCGGCGGATCGCCTCCGACGCCATCACATCGGAAAACGGATGCGATCCGTCAGCCAGGAACCCCTCCACGGCATGATCGAGCGCTCGTATCCCGGTCGACAGCCACAGCGCCATCGGCGTGGCCATCGTGAGCGCAGCGTCGTAGATCACGGCATCGGGCAGCTGCGCCGCGTTGCGCATGCTGGCCTTGTTGCCCCCTGCATCCGTGAACCCCGCGCCGGCGGCGAGCTCTGCGACCGAAAGGGTCGTGGGCACGGCGATGTGGGGCAGACCGCGCGTGGCGTTGCCGGCCAGATCGGCGACCTTGACCGCGATCATCTTGGCGGCATCGATCGGGCTGCCGCCCCCGAAGCTCACGACGCCGTCCACCTTCGCCTTGGCCGCCTGCTCGATCGCGGCGTCCACTTGCGCGATCGGCGCGTGCTGGCTGATGACCACGGTCACCGCGACGCGAGCGTCTCCCAGCGCGCTCTTCACATCGCCGATGGATTCCGCGGCGGCAAGTGACCGAGTCGTCACGAGAGCAATGTTCTGCGCACGCAAGCGCATTAGTTCGCGCGCCAGCGCGGATACCGAGCCCGAGCCCCAGTGGATGACCGGCGGATTGGAGTACGTAAAGGTGCCGCTCAAGGCGTCGTCATACTAATGACAGCATTGGCTGTTCCACATACGGGGATGCAGGTCCTCGAGGCTGGCGAGCCGCTCGCCAAGGCGCGCGCGGCGATGATCTTGATCCACGGTCGAGGCGCGACGGCGGCGGACATCATGACGATCGCCGCGGACGTGACGCATTCCGGCTTCGTTTACCTCGCCCCGCAGGCTGAGGGCAACGCATGGTATCCGTATCCGTTCACCGCGCCGCTCGAGGCCAACGAGCCATACCTCAGCGCGGCGCTTGGCGTGATCGAAAGCCTGCTGGCGAAGGTCGAAGCAACGATCCCTGCCCAGCGCATCATCTTGCTCGGCTTCTCCCAGGGTGCCTGTCTCACGCTCGAGTTCGCCGCGCGCCATGCGCGGCGGTATGGAGGAGTGGTCGGTCTGAGCGGCGGCCTGATCGGACCACAGGACACCCCGCGCGACTACGCGGGTAGCTTCGACGGCACTCCAGTTTTTCTCGGCTGCAGCGATATCGATCCGCACATCCCCAATGAGCGCGTCCTCGAGACTGCTGAAGTGTTCAAGCGCGCGGGTGCGCAGGTGACCGCCAGGCTCTATCCCAGGATGGGGCACACGGTGAACCCCGACGAGATTCAAGCAGTGCGGGAGATCGTCGACAGCCTCGTGTGAACACCCCGCCAGATCAACCATTCGGCCGCCGAATGGGCGGAGTAGATGCCGTCAGACCTTCTTTTCGGCCTCCTCCGCTTCCTCTCCGTGCTCCACGATGTCGCCCTCCCGGAAAAGTACGTCCTTGAGGACAACTCGCCACTTCGGCTTGCGGCGCGAAAGGAACTCGAGCGCCATCGCGAAGTGCTTGAACTCCTCCTGCTGCGCTTCGTTCATGATCGCCTTGGCCTGCGGGTCGCCTTCCAGCGCGATCCGCTGCTCGTACCAGCCGATCGCCTCGGCCTCCTCTTGAAGCGACGCGATCATCCGTGCAAAGGTCCGTCCCTGCTTGGTCAGCTCCCCTGGCGGCTCGTGATACTGCTCGGTGGTCATCTCCCTGTAATTCTGCTCCAGCAAGGAATTCAAGAAAGTCGGATTAAATAGCGCAATGGGAGACGTCCTGATTTTCATCCTCGTCGGCCTCGTAGCCGGGTTCCTGGCCAGCCGTGTGGTCATGGGCAAGGGCAGGGGCTGGTTCTGGGACATCGTGATCGGGATCCTCGGCGCCTTCCTCGGCGGCTGGCTGGCGGGACTCCTTCACATAGAGATCGGCTACGGCATATTCGGCAAGCTGGTCGTCGCCTTTGTCGGCGCCCTGATCCTGCTCTTGATCTGGCGCATCCTGTTCCGGCGTCACAAGCGCTGAAATAGCTCCGCCTCTCGGCGCCTTGTAATCGGCATGGACTACGGCCAGCCGGTTGCTACCGAGGTCTCGCCGCGAGTCCGGGAGTCCGTCGAGAAGGCTCGGGCGTGAATCATTCCGACCTCGTCGGGCTGTTGAAAGACGGCATCACCGACACGGGCGGCCGTTGGGCCGACCTTGGTGCGGGCGAGGGAGCGTTCACGCTCGCGCTGGCGGACCT
>JALYSJ010000189.1 GCA_030854855.1 Candidatus Dormiibacterota bacterium | reverse complement strand
TCCTTCGTCACGATGGCGGCTTGGTCACGTCAAACCAACCGCCTCTACTACAGCGACGCTGCCGGTGTCCAGATTTGGGACCCGCCCAACACCCAGGGAACGATGGCCGCGGGGCTGAGCTGGGTCTCACCGTCACTGTCCCCGGGCGATCGGTTTGCCGCGTATGTAGTCAGGGAGGTAGGCAACGCGATCGAGGGCCCGCCTCACGTGGAGGTCCGCGACCTGAGGACGAACAAAGTGAGGGTCATCCCGGGCCTCCGTGGAGCGCCATTCTTCGTTTCGGACACTGTGCTGCTCGAGGCCGAATACGGGCTTAACCCCGAGCAGGGCCCCGGTCCGCGCTTCATTCCGACGGGTAAGGGCTTTGCCTACGACGTGCGCACCAACGTGGAAACGCCGATGGAGCGGGTCGTCATTCCAATTGACTACTGGCCCCGCTAACCAATTGCATAAAACAATCCCCGCGCTGGCTGCTGCGCTGGTGCTTGGCGTCAGCGCGGCGTGTTCGTCATCGACGGCCACTGACACAATGCCGACCAACACCGATACCGCCCGACAGCTGGCGCAGACGGTTGCCTCCAACGGAGGCTGCGACAGCAATAGCTTTGAGGACTACAACTTCAATCGAGCAAAAGACACGTGGGTGTTCACCTGCGACAAACAGGGGATGGGCTTTGAAGTCATCACGTATGGATCTCCCGATGCAAGATCCGTCGGGCTCAAGGCCCTCGACGACCGAGGGCAGACATACTTTGCGAAGCACTTCTACGCCGTTGTGGCAGTTGGAGCCGGCAGGCCGGACAAACAGTCACAGGGATCCGACAAAAAGTCACTCGAGCTGTCTTTGGCTCCGTTCAGGAACAAATAGGGATCGATCTAGCCGCCCCAGTCCGGCAGCAGCCTCAGCTGCTCCACGCGGCGCGCGCCCGGTGCATACGCCAGGTTGAAGTAGTCGATCACCATCCGGCGCGCCGCGAACCCTGTGGCGGTATGCCGGATCGAAGCCCGCATCATCTCGACCCACCGCTGCGGGATTCCGTCCTTGTCGCGCTCGAAGAACGCGGGCACCACCTCGCGCTCCAGCAGCCGGAACAGCCCCTCCGCCTCCGCCCGGTCATCGATGGCCGGCCGGTCCAGCGTCGCGCCCGACGGGATCGCCCATCCGAGCTCGGGCCGGAACGCCTCATCCCACCAACCGTCGAGGATGCTCACGTTCAACACTCCATTCGCCCCCGCCTTCATGCCGCTGGTGCCGCTCGCCTCGAGAAATCGCCTCGGGTTGTTGAGCCACACGTCGCTGCCGTGCACGAGGTGGCGCGCGAGCTCGATGTCATAGTCCTTGAGGAAGACGACGCGCGGCTCTTCTCGCGCCATCGTGACGACGCTGGCGACGATGTCCTTTCCGGGCTGATCCGCCGGGTGTGACTTGCCCGCGAACAGCAACTGGACCGGGCGCTTTGTGTTGTGCAAGAGCTTGGTCAGGCGCGGCCGGTCCTGGAGCAAGAGGTTCGCGCGCTTGTACGGCGCGAAGCGGCGAGCGAACCCGAAAGTAAGTGCGTCGACATCCAGCTCCCCCAGCTCTCCCAACTCTTCGGAGCGCTTCCGCGCGAATTCGAAGAGACGCCGCTTAAGGCTGAGGTGGATCGCCCACAGCTCGGCTGCGGGAATCTCGAACACCGCGTGCCACCGTCCGTCCCTGCCGTCGAGGTCCCACCAGTCAGTGCCTACGTAGCGGCGGAGCAGGTCGGCGATCTCGGGCGCGATCCACGTCGGCATGTGCACGCCGTTGGTCACGGATCCGATGGGGATCTGGTTTTCCGGCAGGCCGCGCCACGCGTCCTTCCACAGGCGGCGCGAGACGGCGCCGTGCAGGCGGCTCACGCCCACCGACTGGTCGGCGAGCCGCAGCGCCGCGTAGGTGGTGGTGAATCGCTCGCGCGGGTCACCAGGACGCTGCCTGCCCAGGTCCATGAAGCGGTCGAAGCTGAGGCCAACCTCGTTCAGGTACGGGCCCAGCAAGTCCCAAACCAGGCCTGGCTCGAAGAAGTCGCTGCCAGCCGCCACTGGTGTGTGAGTGGTAAAGACGATCCCCGCTCGCGCGACGAGCCGCGCCTCCTCGAGCGTCATCTGCTTCGAGGCACGCAGCTCGCGGATCCGCTCGACGGCGCACAGAACGCTGTGGCCCTCGTTGAGGTGGAAGACGGCCGCCGTGACTCCGAGCGCACGCAGCGCGCGCACGCCGCCGATGCCTAGCACGATCTCCTGGCGGAGGCGGCGATCCGGCTCGGGCACGTAGAGGCGATCCGTGATCCCTCGCAGGTCGGGCGGGTTGGCCTCCAGGTCCGTGTCGAGCAGGTACAGCGGCACACGTCCGACCTGGGCGCGCCATACAGCGATGCGCACCGTTTGCGAGCCGATCGGAGCCTCAACCTCGATGCCCTCGACCTTCCGCACCGGGAGGTCGGAGCCATGGTTCTCGGAATACACCTCGACCTGGCGGCCGCCGGCGTCGATGTCCTGCCTGCCGAAACCCTGCTTGTAGAGGAGACCGACCGCGACCAGCGGCAGCCCCAGGTCGCTGGTCGCCTTAAGGTGGTCGCCGGCCAGAACTCCCAGACCGCCCGAGTAGATGGGCAGGCACTCGGCGAGGCCGAACTCGAGCGAGAAGTACGCGACGACGAGCGGGGCGTTAGCGTCCATGAAGCGCGGATGGTGGTCGTAGTACTCGCGGCGGGCCGCACGCGCGTCCTCGAGCGCCGCTTTGACCTCGTCGCGCTCACATGCGCGAGCCACGCCCTCGTCGCCCAGCTGGTTGAGCAGCAAGACCGGATTTTGCCGGGTCGATTCCCACATCTCGGGCTCGAGCGTGCGAAAGAGATTTTCGATGCGAGGCTGCCAGGTCCACAGCAAATCGTGAGCGATTTCGTCCAGTTCTTCCACCAGGACTTAGGGGTGCCGTCCGGGATTTCGGACGGATCTTCGGCGCCCATGCGGCCGCATTGCGTTGTTGCCTCCTGCGCGAGCTCGGTTACGCATCTACGCGATGCGCGCCCTTGCGTGCTCGGAGGCGCCTAGCACTGCGGCCACCTGGATCGCCGAATCTCGCGTCCGAACCCCGTACGTCACCCCTACGATGGTATGCGGTACTGAGATGAAGGCGGTGGTCATGGCGGGGGGAGAGGGCTCGCGTCTCCGGCCGCTCACAAGCCGAATGCCCAAGCCGCTGGTGCCCGTTGCCGGGCGGCCGATCATGGAGCACATCCTTCTCCACCTGCGTCGCCACCAGATGCGCGACGTCGTCGCCACAGTGCAGTACCTCGGCGCATCGATCCGGAACTATTTCGGCGACGGCTCCGAGCAAGGCGTCGCGCTCACTTACTCGGTCGAGGACTCGCCGTTGGGCACCGCGGGGTCCGTCATGCTCGCGCGCCAGCAGCTGACAGAACCGTTCGTCGTCATCTCCGGGGACTCGCTGACGGACATCGACCTTGCGGCGGCCGCGCGCTTCCACAGGGAGCGCAAAGCCATCGCCACCATCGTTCTCAAGCCGGTGCCAAATCCGCTTGAGTACGGCGTGGTCGTGATGGACGAAGGCGGCGCCGTCCAGCGCTTCATCGAAAAGCCGAGCTGGGGTGAGGTGATCTCAGATCTCGCCAACACCGGCATCTACATCCTCGACCCGGCGGTATTCGATTTCTTCCGCCCGGGCGAGGTGGCGGACTGGTCGAGCGATGTCTTCCCCAAGTTGCTGAAGGAAGGCGAGCACGTCTTCGGGTGGGTTGCCTCGGGCTACTGGGAGGACGTCGGCAGCCACGCCGCCTACGTCAAGGCCAACTTCGACTGCCTTGAGGGCAAGGTCAAGGTGCAGATCCCCGGCGACCGCGTCGGCGATTCCACGTGGATCCATCCGGACGCGGAAGTTTCGCCCGGCGCCCGCATCGACGGTCCGGCGCTCATCGGCGCCGGTGCAAAGGTGCGTGCCGGCGCATGGGTGAACGGACCGTGCGTGATCGGCGGTTACACCACTATCGACTCGGGCGTCAAGATCTCGAACTCGATCACGTGGGACCACTCGTACATCGGGCTGAACTCGCGCCTGCGAGGCGCGGTCGTCTGCAGGTCGGTGACGATCAAGAACGGCTGCCTGCTCGAAGAGGGCAGCGTGATCGGCAGCGATGTCGTGATCGGCTCGGGCTCGACGATCAATCCGAACGTCCGCATCTGGCCGAACAAAGAGGTCGAGCCGGGCGCGGTGGTCCACGAGTCGATCATCTGGGCGGGCTCGTGGAAGCGCGGGCTCTTCAGCTCGTACGGGCTCAACGGGCTGATCAACGTGGAGTTCACGCCGGAGTTCGCGTCACGATTAGGTGCTGCGGTCGGCGCTCTCGCCCCGAAGGGCACCGAGATCGCGATCTCGCGCGACTACACGAGGTCGGCGCGAATGATCAGCCGGGCAATGATGTCGGGCATGATCTCCGCCGGCACCGCCGTCACCGATCTCTCGGTGCTGCCGGCGCCCGTGTCGCGCTACTGGGCTCGCCACAATCACGTGGCAGCGGTGCATGTGCAGACGTCGCCCGTGGATCCACGCTCGGCTGATATCCGCCTGTTCGACGACCACGGGCTGGAGCTGGACAAGCGAAGCGAGCGCCGCCTCGAAGGCCTTTTCTTCCGCGAGGACATCCGGCGCGTGTCGCATTACGAGATCGGCCGCATCGCGCGTCGAGACAGCCAGACTGAGCGCTACATCGAGGACATGATCGCCAAGCTCGACCTGGATGCGGTTCGTGGCGCCGGCCTGAAGGTGCTCATCGACTACAACAACGGCGCCGCGGCGATGGTGCTGCCGAGGGTGTTCCAGGAGATGAGCGCCACGGTCATCCCCTTGAACGCGTCGCCGGCCGAGGTCGTGATCGAGCAGGACGACAGCACGTTCCGCGATCACCTCGGCGAGATGGGATTGATCGTCTCGGCCGTTAAGGCGACGCTCGGGGTCTTCATCGACACGCCGGGCGAGCGGTGTTTCCTGGTGGACGAGACCGGCACCGTGCTAAGCCACGACGCCGCGTTTGCCGTCCTCACTCAGCTCGCCCTTGCCAAGCGCACGGGCATGGTGCTCGGCCCCGCGTCGGCGTCGCTCGCTTACTCGATGATCGCCGAGCCGCTGAACAGCAGGTTCGTGCCGACGAAGATCACGCCGGGCGCGGTGCTACGAGCCGCGCAGCACGCGGACACGGTGCTGGCGTCGGACAACTCGGGCGGCTACTGCTGGCCGGATTTTGCGGTGTCGTTCGACGCGATCTTTACAACGGTGCGGGTGCTGGAGCTGCTCGCGCAGACGGGCCTGTCGCTGGGCGCGCTGCGAGCGCGCATACCGGCTGTTTCGCACCGGGCCGCGATCGTGTTCTGCCCTTGGGAGGTCAAGGGCCGCGTCATGCGCACGATGATGGAGCGGCACATGCGCGACCGCGTCGACCTCACCGACGGCGTGAAGGTGTTCGTCGATGGGGGATGGGTGCTCGTGGTGCCGGACGCCGACCGGCCCGAGTACCACATCATCGCCTCGACCCTGGATCCCGTCCAGGCCGACCGTCTCGTCAGCGAGTACTCAGACCTCGTGCGCGCGGTCGTCGCCCAGGCCGCCCCGCAGGCCGAGGCTGTGGTCGAAACGTAAAATCTTCTCTGGCGCGGGAGTAGCTCACCTGGCAGAGCGCAACCTTCCCAAGGTTGAGGTAGCGAGTTCAAGTCTCGTCTCCCGCTCCAATCACTTCAATCCCATGGCAGCTTTGCCCGGTTATTCCTCACGCTTGGCGCCAAAGGGTCGCTTCCATCCGCCTTCATACGCACGTTTGGCGCCAAACGTGCGCTTTGAGGTTGCCTGCTGTCATGGACAAAGTCGCTCCCAGACGGTGCGATTAGCGAGCGTATGCGACGATGGGCTCAATCCGGCACAACCGGGGTCTGCGAACGCACCATGAGGAGGATGAGAGTGCTCAAGCTCAGTAACGTCATGATCGGGACCGACAACCCTCAGCGCCTTGTCGATTTCTACACCAACGTGCTAGGCGAACCGGGCATGAAGGATGGTGGCTTCACGGGTTGGTCGCTCGGCGGCTGCTTCTTCAGCATCGGCGAGCACTCGGAGGTGCGCGGTCAGAACGCCGCACCGGGGAGGATCATCATCTTCTTCGACACGCCTGACGTGAAGGGCGAGTTCGAGCGTGTCAGGGGGCTCGGTGCGAC
>JALYSJ010000179.1 GCA_030854855.1 Candidatus Dormiibacterota bacterium | reverse complement strand
TCGTCCTGGCTCATCGCCGCCGGTAGATAAGCCTTCAACACCGCCATCTCAGCTTCCTCACGGCGCGCCGAGTCCACCCGACCGGCTTTGCGGTAGACGTCGATCGCCTCCTCGCGCCTCTTCACTTCTTTGCGGGTGAGGCGCACGACGAGCTCGTCGTCGATCTTTCCGGCGGCCCCGCTCTCCTTGCTCGCCTTCACGAGCTCGCTCTTCAGAAGGGAAAGCGTGTCGAGCGCAAGCTGGTCACGCCGCTTGCGCGATTCGACCAGTTCTGCCTGAATTCGCTCGTAAAGGGCCACGGCGGCGATTGTCACACATGGACCGATCGCCGATAATCGGCCCCTATGCCTGTTGCTCTGATCGTCGGGCCGCTCGCGGCTCTGGTTGGCATCGTTGCGATCTTCTTCGTGTTCCGCAGGAAGTCGGTGGACAAGAGGTCGATGTATTCCGCGCGCCGATCGCAGATCGAGCACAAGGTTCGCGCCGCCCGGCAGCGCACGCTGACTCCCCAGGGAAAAGCGGAAAAGCCGTCTGACGCTCCCCCGGAGATCGCACCTACCTCGATCTTTGCGCCGAGCGCGACCCCGCCTCGCGTCACCTACGAACCGTCTGCTTACAAGCCACCGCCCGCCGCTGCCCCCACTGCCAAAGAAGAGAGCGCAGCGTTAGCGTGGGACAGCCCGCCGAACGCGACGCCGCCACAGCCGGCAGCGCCGAGCCAGTACGCGGCTCCCGAGGCACCTCCGGCCCCGGTCGAGGAGTGGACCCCGGCCCCCGCTCCGGCCGGACCGCCAAGGCCTGCCGAGCCTGTCTGGACCCCCGCTCCCCCGGCTAATGTCGAACCCGAACCGGAGCGGGCGGCGCCGGTCGAGCCCAAGCATCCGTCGGTCGCGGCCGCCGCTCCAGGCTCCTGGTCAGTCGTCGCGGAAGGCGCGAAGGAGTCGGCCGAAACGTCGGCAGATCAGCCCAGGAAGAAAGGGAAACATGACACTTCGAGTGCTTCGTGGCAGCTCGCCTCCGGCGACGCTCCGGGAGCGGAAGAGCCCGGGGACATGATCAAGACTCCAAGCGCGGCGGTTGCCATCGCGCAGTACGCGGTGCTGGTGGTCGGCCTGATCATGGTGCTCATCGGCGTTTTCGTGATGATCGCCAACTCGCACGTCACGTAACTGCGAATTCCTCCGCCCCCGCCCTGCCCTCCCCCTAACGGGGGAGGGAAAAGGCACCCAGGATCTGAGCGGCGAGCCTATCGCCCCCGTCGCTCATTACCGTGTCGAGGACCATCGTTCGAAAGCCCAGCTCCTCCAGCTCGCCAGCTAGCGCCTGATCGCGACTGTCGAGCACGAAACCGGCTGCGACGCCGCGATACAGCCGCGCGACCTCGACAGGATTGGGGTCCGGGCCTACGGCTCGCATCATCTCGACCGTGGGACCTTTGAGCGACGCGCCTCCTACGATCGGCGTGATCGCCACTGTGAGCTCGCGCGGCATGCGTGGTCCGATGACGCGGAGAATCGGCGCGATCGAGATCAGCGGGTTGGAAGGCCCGATGACGACGAGGTCCGCCTCCTGCAGCGCCGACAGTACCTCGCGAGTCGGCGTGGCGGCGTCGATACCTTCGAAGTCGATCGAGCGCAGCGCCGGTCCAAGACGTTCGCGCACGAAGTACTCCTGGAACGACAGCTCACCGCGGTCGGTGGTGAATCGCGTCCGGACGCGGTCGTCCGTCATCGGCAGCACTCGCGTCTCGACCCCGAAGCGCTCGCACAGCGCCAGCGCCGTCTCGGTGAGCGTGCGTCCGCGCCGCAGCATCTCCGCACGGACGACGTGCGTGGCGAAGTCCTTGTCGCCTACGCGAAACCAGGTTGGCTCGCCAATGCGGCCAAGCTCCTCGAGAACTTGGAAGGTGTCGTCTTTCACTCCATAGCCGGCATTTTCGTTGAAGACGCCCGCCAGCCGGTAGATGGTCGCATCGACATCGGGCGAGACCAGGAGCCCCCAGAACTCGTCGTCGTCAGCAGTGTTCGCAACGACCGTGAGATGACCGCGCGGCACCAGTCGCTGGATGGCCGACGCGAGCTTGGCGCCGCCCGTGCCGCCGGCTAGAACGACGATCTTCAGCGGAAGAGGTCCTCGGCCGAAGGTCTGATCAGCTCTCGGCCACTTCCGCTTCCTTGCAAGTGGAGGCCGCGCACGATCACCGCGGGAGTGCGGGCTGTTTTCCCCATGACCATTCCGGCCGCACCGGCGATCTCGTCCGCGATTGCGAGCACCGTCGCGTGAAGTGGCTTGCCCGCGTCATCCAGCGTGCCGCGCAGGTCGAGCAGAGCCGGTAGGCCCGCGACACCGAGGGCGATGTTGAGGATGCCAAGCCTCCACGGCCGGCCAAACGTATCGGAGACGATCACGCCCACATCGACACCCGTCATCTCTCGCAGACGGATCCGCATTCGATTCGCGCTTGCATCGGGGTCCTCCGGCAGAAGTGTCACCTCGTTGTCGCCAGGAACGTTGGAATGGTCGATCCCTCCGTTCGCGCAAACGAATCCATGTCGAGTCTCGGTGATCAACACGCGATGAGACCGCAGCACACGGACGCTCTCATCGAGGACCACCTGGACCATGCGGGGGTCGGGATCGGCTATCAGGTCCGATGCGATGCGCTCTGCCTCGTTGCTCACCTTGATGGTCTGGAGGTCGACAACCCGTCCCTCGGATTTGGAGACCACCTTCTGAGCTACGACGAGCACGTCACCACTCTGGAAATTCGACCTCGACGCGATGAGCTCACCAAGATCGTCGCCGGGACGGACCTCAGGCAGGCCCTCGACTCCGATCAGTTCGAGGTGGGTCACACCGCACGACGCAACCGCGCCAGATCATCAGGCTCGTCCAGGTCAAGAGCCATCGCTACGGAATCATGGATCACGAATTTGACCCCGCGGCTCTCCGCCTCGTGCTGAAACTTGACGAGTGAGTCGGATCCGAAATGGAGCGAGATGGCGTCGGGCGGTCGCAGGTACAGGGCATTGGTGCCTCCGCGCCCGACGGCGCGCACGGCCATCGCTACCGGGGCAGCGGTTCGAGAGCCGGCATCGATCACCTCACGTACCGCATGGATGGTGACCAGCGGCAGATCGCTCGACAGGACGAGGACGGCGTCCGCCCCGCCGTCGACAGCTCGGACGATGCCGCGCGCGGCAGCGACGTTTTGCCCTTCCTGCCTCGCCTCGAGCAAGACATCAGCGCCCCAGGTTCCCGCCAAGGCGGCCACCTCTTCATCGCCGGCGACGACCAGAACCCGATCACCGCCTGCACCAGCTTCGACGGCGAGCTGAGCGGTGCGCAGGGCGAGAGCTCGCCGCTCCGTCGGTCCAAGCACCGGTTGCAGCCGCTGCTTGGCGGAGCCGAAGTCCTTGATCAGCACGACGACCCAGGTGGACATGTTTAACCCCACTGCTTGCGCAGGCGCGGCAGGATCTGCGAGCCGTAGAGCTTGAGGAAGCGCGCCTGGTCGTCAGTTGGGGAATGGAAGACGAGGTGGTTGAAGCCGAGCTCCAGGTACGGACGGAGCTGCTCGATGTGCTCGTCCGGATCGCTCGACACCAGCCATCGGCGGTGCGCGACGTCCTCGACGCCTTTGGCAAGCCTTTCCATCTCGCGTGGGTCGTCGACGCCGGCCTTGGCCTCTGCCGGCAAAGCCAGGGCGGCCCAGATCTTCGTATCCTCCATCGCCCGCGACCGGTCGGTGTCGAACGACACCTTGACCTCGATCATGCGATCAAGCTGGCGCGATTCGCGGCCTGACTCTTTGACGCCTTCACTGAACGACGGGAGCAACTGCTCCGAGTAGAGCTCCATTCCTTTTCCCGAAGTGCAGATGAGGCCGTCCCCGGCACGTCCCGCGTACTTGGCCACCTGCGGACCGCCGGCACTGACGTAAATGGGCACCGGCTTGTCAGGGCGGTCATAGATGGTCGCGTTGCGCGTGTGGTAGTACTCGCCCTCGAAAGTGACCGACTCCTCGGCCCACAGCAGCCGGATCAGCTTGACCGCTTCGCGCAAGCGCGCAAATCGCTCCTTGTTGTCCGGCCACGGAATGCCAAGCGCTCCTTCGTTGAGGTGCTCTCCTGTGCCGACGCCGAGGATGACGCGCTCCGGAAGCAGCATGCCGAGCGTCCCGAAAGCCTGGGCCACGATCGCGGGGTGATACCGAAACGTTGGCGTCGCCACGGACGTGCCGAGCACAACCTTCTTCGTCCGCTCGCCGATGGCGGCGAGCCATGCGATCGCAAAGGGCGCGTGGCCGTCCGAATGCCGCCACGGTTGGAAGTGGTCGCTGACAAAGACGCTTTCGAAGCCGTTGTCTTCGGCGGCGATGGCGAAATCAAGCAGCTCACGTGGGCCGAACTGTTCGGCGGACGCCTTGTATCCGAGCCGCAACATTCAGTTCTACCGACCGGTACGCGGGACACGCCGGTAGTAGCGCTTCCAGCTGAAAGCGATCCCGCTCATCGCCGCGGCGAGCACGACGACCCCCAACGCGATCAGGCTGCGATTGTCGAAGGTTGCGATTGCGCCCGCGGTCATGACCACGAGCAAGCCGACTGCCAGCAGCATCATCACGACGAGCGTGACCGCGCGATGGAGCTTCAAGGTCCTGTTAGCTTACCGGCGCGTGGGGAAGCCAAGACCGACGGTAATGCGGCTCGAGTCGGTCACCTCGACCCAGGATGTTGCTCGCGGGCTGCCGATCGGCTCCATCGTGGTCGCGGAGCATCAGGTCGCCGGCCGCGGTCGCTTGCAACGTCGGTGGGAATCGCCGCCAGGCACTGCGCTGCTGGTCTCGTTCGTCCTCAGCCCAAACCCACTCTTGAGCATCGCGGCGGGCGTGGCGGCCGCCGAAGCTTGTGGCAGCCCGGTTCGCCTCAAGTGGCCGAACGACCTCTTGCTCGGTGGCGCCAAGCTGGGTGGAATCCTCGTCGAGGCCATGCCCGCCAAGGCAATCTGCGGCATAGGCATCAATCTGACCTGGGCGCCGGCGGGCGCGGCGAAGCTAAACCAGGACCGCGATCAGCTGCTGGACAGGATGCAGATTGAAGTCGCGCGATGGACGTCCGCGAAACCAGAAGCGGTGCTCGGACGGTGGAGAGAGCTATCCGACACCCTCGGTCGCCGAGTCCGCGTCGAGCTGGCCGGCAGAGTCCTCGAGGGTATCGCCCAGAACATCGGAGACGATGGCCAGCTCATCGTCGATGGCTTGCCGGTGACATTTGGCAGTGTCACTCACTTATGAGCCCGACGATTTCCGGCAGCACTTCTCCGGATTTGCCGCGGATGACGACGTCGGCGAACTCGTCGAGCGGCGTCGGCTCGGCGTTGATGACAATCAGCTTCGCGCCCGACCTCAACGCGACCACCGGGATCTCGGCCGCCGGATAGACGACCAGCGAGGATCCGACGACCAGCATCACGTCCGCTTGCCGCGCGAGCGCAAATGATTCCTGGACGGCGGCCTGCGGCATCGGTTCTCCAAACAGCACGACGGTCGGCTTGAGGAAGGTTCCGGCGCACACCTTGCAGCGGGGCGGCATCTCCACCTCCAGCCTGGACTGGACCTCGCTTCGAGGTTCGCGGTTTCCGCAATCGAGGCACTGCACGGTTCGGCCCGACCCGTGCAGCTCGATCACGCGCCGGCTGCCGGAATCCTGATGCAGGCCATCGGTGTTCTGCGTCGCGATCGCAACCACGTGACCCGCGGACTCCAGCGCAGCCAACGCATGGTGGCCCGCGTTGGGGCGCGCCGCGAGAGCAACCCTGCCCCGGTCCTTTGACACTTTCCAGTAAGCGCTCGGATCGGCCATGAAATAGTCGATCGACGCGACCTTGACCGGGTCGTACTTGGTCCAGAGGCCACCCTCCCCACGAAAAGTGGGAATCCCGCTTTCCGCCGAGACGCCGGCGCCTGTCAACACAAGGCCACGCGCGGCGGACGAAAGCAGCTCGGCAGCGTGTTTCATCATCGCAGCTATGTTAGGAACCGTGCGCGTGACCCTTCCAGAATCGCGCCGGATGCTTGCGCTCTATGTCGCCACCGGCGCCGCAATGGCAGCCCTTGCGGCGCGCGGCCTTACGGTCCCGCTGTACGCGCACGACCTCGGCGCGAGCCGGTTCGAGATTGGGGCTCTGTTCTCGGTCTCCACGCTCGCCGCTGCCTTCCTGTCGCTTCCCTCCGGCATCTTGGTCGATCGCTTCGGCGCCCGGGCTGTGCTCGGCATCTCGTTTCTGCTCTCTGCGGGAGCGCAGCTGGCAATGGCCGCGACTCCAAGCGTCGCTCCGCTGTTCATCTGGCAGGTGTTGGGTGGATTGGCGGGCGGCGCGCAGCAAGCCGCCCTTTTCAGCGCTGTCACAGAATCGACATCAAGCCGCCTCCTCGGACGCGCGATGGGCTGGTTGACTTTCTCGATGCAGGCGGGATTTTTTCTCGGACCGTCGATAGCAGGCATCGCCTTGCGCTGGATCGACGTGAGGACCGACATCGCTGTGACAACCGCGCTTCTCCTTTTTACAATCCCCGGCGCGATCGTGGCGAGCGGAACGCGGCAGCACACCGGTCAAGGCCTAGCCTTGCGCGCGCCGCTCCAGGCGCTGACTCGGCAGCGGGTATTTGTGCCGCTGACGATCGGCCTTATCGCGATGACGCTGGGCTGGGGCACTGTCGGTGCGTTTCTGCCGGTCTTCGGCAAAGAAGTGCTCAGGCTTCCAAGCTCGCAGGTCGGTTACCTGCTCGCCATCATGGCGGTCGTCAACGGAATCTCACGGCTGCCAGGTGGACGGCTTGTGGACCGCATCCCCCACCGTTGGCCGATCGTTTTCACCGGTGTGATCGTCTGGTCGGCGGCGATCGCTGTGCTCGGACATCTGACAGGTTTTCTCTGGCCGGCCATTGTGCTGGTGGTCGCGACGCCATTCATTGCGACCTCGTTCGTCGCCGTCGGCGTTGTGTTCGCGAATCTTTCTGTTTCTTCCACGCGTGGCGTGACGATGGGCGTGTACGGGACCATCCTGTTCGTGGGGTTGTCCTTGGGCCCGCTCGTCTTCGGTCCCGTGGTCCAGGGCTTCGGCTACACAGCCGGATTCACCGCTTGCGCGGCAGTCGCATCGCTGCTCGCCCTGGTGATGGCGGTGTTTCACTCGGGGCCGGTGCGGAGGCGATCCGAGGCGCCAGTGGGCCGGCCGACGACGCCGGGAACTTGAGGTACTCGGCCAGCACCGCCTTGTGGCTCGGAAACGCTAGTTGCGGCAGCGAGTCGCGGCGGAAGACGTCGACTTCAAGCATCTCCGCGCCGGCCGAGAACTCTGCGCCGTCGACCAGACGGCCGCGGTAGGCGATGACCACCATGCTGGGCGCATCCGTCTTCGCGACGTGGTACACGCCGATGAGACTCGTCATCTCGATCGGCGCGTTGATCTCCTCCTGGCATTCTCGGGCTGCGGCCTCCGCGGGGTCTTCGTCGTAGTTGACAAAGCCGCCGGGCAGGCACCAGAGGCCGTAACCGGGCTCGATCGCGCGGCGTCCCAGCAGGATTCCACCGTCGGTCTCAACCACAACAGCTGTCGAGACCTTGGGGTCGTTCCACAGCACGAAGCTGTCATTAGGACAGGCTTCGACTTCGCGACCTTCGATGACGCGCGGCACCAACGCCGTTCCGCAGTTGACGCAGAAATGCCCCACTCACGCAGGAGGTTACGCGCTAAAGAGGCGCGGCCGAAAACCTCGGGGAGAGATTCGGCTATCCGTCGACGGCTTTCCGGCTGCGCCTTTAGGCGTGCTGCGACTGTTTCGACGAAGCCTTCATATCGGCGACCCGAACCTGGTTGCGACCACCTTGCTTGGCGGCATACAACGCTTGGTCGGCGCGCTCCATCAGGGTCGTGAACAGAGCAGGCTCGTCAGTGGCGGCAACACCGATGCTGATGGTGAGCTTCAGCCCGCCCGGAAACGTCGCCGCGGCTACCTTTGCGCGAATCCGCTCGGCGAGCGTACGCGCGCCAGGCTCTGTCGTCTCGGTGAGGATCAATCCAAACTCTTCGCCTCCGTAGCGAGCGCAAACGTCCGATTCGCGAGCGCCGGAGCGAAGGATGGAGGCCAGCTCGGCCAGGACCGCGTCGCCGTTCAAATGGCCGTACGTGTCATTGACCTGCTTGAAGTGGTCGATGTCGATCATCAGGAACGAGATCGCCTTCTGATGACGTCGGGCGCGCTGCATCTCTTGAAGGAAGCGTTGAGCCAGCGCCCGCCGGTTTGGCAGCTTCGTCAGCTCGTCAGTGAGGGCATTCTCCTCCTGCGCCTCGAAGAGTTGAGCGTGCCGGATGGCGATCGCTGCCTGCGAGGCGACACCGTTGAGCAGATCCGCCTGATCCTCGGTGAGCTCGCGCCAAGCATTGAGGTACAGCTCCATAGCACCCATCAGCTGGCCAGAACGCTGAACAGGAACGACGAGCACGTGCAGCGGGTGGCCACCTCCCTCGATGCCCGGAGCGGTGCGTTCGTCGAGCTTGACGACGAGAGGACGCATGGCGGCTATAGCTGTGCGGACCGGATCCTCGTCGAGCTTGCGGGTGGACCCGCGGGCGCGAGGGGCGAGGTTGTACTCGGCCTCCCGGTGCAGCTGCGCCTTGGCCGGCTGGACGAGGTACATCGCCCCGGCGACGGCTCCCATCATCCTGCCGGCGTGGGTGAGGGCGACGTTCAGCACCTCCTCGAGAGCCAGCGACGAGTTGACCGCGGAAGCAATCGCCAGCAAGAGGGCCGCCCGATCTCGCGCTCCGCTCTCATCGTCGAGGGCGGCCTGGAGCTCACGCGTCGTTCCCCGGAGCCGCATCAAGGACAGGATGAGAAGCAGCAAGACGGGTATGAGCAGCACCGACGTGACGAGCAGAACGCCCGCGAGATCCAAGGAAAAACCCTCCCGGTGCTGAAGTTGTCATAGGTTAACGCTCGAAGCCTCCGAGTTGGTTCGGGCTATACTCGCGCCGATCTGGAGCCCCTCTCTTTCGACGACCTCCCACTAGGCGGCGAATGGACTACCCGCCGTCGCAGCATTTCTGAATCAGAAATCGCGCTGTTTGCGGGGCTTTCCGGTGACTTCTCGCCCCTTTCGATCGAAACGGGCCCCGGCCAGGCCCGGGTGGCGCCGCCCACCCTGCTCGTGGCGATCGCGATCGGGCTCGGCACCATCGACATGCCCGTCCCGTCCGTCGAAGAGTGGGAATGGCTCAACTGGAAGTTTCCCCGCCCCGTGCATGCCGGCGACACGATCTACGCTCGCTGGACCCTCACCCAAAAGCGCCCGCCGGTGGGCGGAGCGTCGACGTCGATCGTCGTGTGGCGCGTTGACCTCCATACCGCGGACGGCGCTCTCTGCGCCGAGGGCGAGGTCGGAGCCAAGGTGAGGCGTCATGTGGCACCAAAGGATCACCACCGCCCTCCGGAGCCTGCCGCGGCGCCCCGACGGCGCCGGGGAAGGCGGCGTCCGAGCCCGGCCAACGGGTTGCTGTCGGAGCCCCCGGCCATCGCTGCCCCAGCGGTCCCCATGGCGAAGCCTGAGCGGGCGGCTGGACCGGCCCGGAGGCGGCGGCGAAGGCGGCCGTCGGGAGGGGCCGCGAGTCGCGAGGGCGATCCTGCCGTGACCTCGGTTGCGCCCCCAGAACCTGCCCCGGCACCGCCGACCCCCGTCGCGAGCGAGCGAGGCGGCCTGAGCAGCGTCATCCGGCGGCTACGACAACCCCGCCGGACCTAGAGGCCTACTAAGCGGGGACCTGAAGGGCCTCCAGGTATTCGATCACCCTGCGGGTGAGCTGGGTCGGAGTCGAGGCGCCGCTGGTCACCCCCACCGTCCGGACCCCCTTGAACCAGCTGAGGTCCAGGTCTTCGAGCTTGTCGACGAGGTAAGCCGGCTTCTGACCGAGCTTCTTGACCACCTCGACCAGCCGCAGCGAGTTGGACGAGCGTGAGCTGCCGACCACGATCACGAGGTCGACATGTTGGGCGGCCTCGACGGCTGCCTCCTGCCGCTCCTGAGTCGCACGGCAGATCTCGTTGTGCACCTCGGCCTGCGGATAGCGGGCCGTGACGCGGCCAATCAGATCCTCGGTGTCCCAGACGGAAAGCGTGGTCTGGCACGTGACGGCGATCCGGTCGCCCTTGAGATCGAGCGCGTCGATGTCCTCGGGATCCTGGACCAGGTGGACCTTGCCGGGTGCCTCGCCCATCACGCCTTCAGGCTCGGGGTGTCCCTTGCGCCCGATGTAAACGACCTCATAGCCCTGCTTGGCGAGATCAGCGACAAGCTCATGGGTACGAACAACGTCGGAGCAGGTGGCATCGACAGGTTTCAGACCGAGCTCGACGGCACGCTGTTTCACCTGCGGGGAAACGCCGTGGGCGGTGAAGATCACGGTCCCTTCCTTGATCTGGCTCAGGCCGGCAAACCGGTCGGGCTGATCCACCAGGGCGATGCCCTGCTGCTGAAGGTCATCGGTGGCGTGAGTGTTGTGCACCAGCATGCCGAGCATGTGAACCGGCCCCTGGGTCTCCTC
>JALYSJ010000130.1 GCA_030854855.1 Candidatus Dormiibacterota bacterium | reverse complement strand
GCCGGCCGGGGATCGCCGCGGTCGTAATGACCACGTCGGACTTGGCCACGTGCTCGCCGATCAGCTCTCGCTGCTTGCGTAGAAACTCTTCGGACTGCTCCCGCGCATATCCGCCTTCACCCTCCTGGGTCTCCAGCGCGAGCTCGATGAAGGTCGCACCCAGGGAGTGGACTTCCTCCTTGACGGCCGGGCGCACGTCGTAGGCGGAGACGACCGCCCCGAGCCTGCGCGCCGTGGCGATCGCCTGGAGTCCGGCCACACCCGCTCCCATGACGAGCACGCGAGCAGGGGCCACGGTTCCGGCCGCAGTCATCATCATCGGAAAGAACTTGCCCAGGCGATTAGCCGCCATCAGGACGGCCTTGTAGCCGGCGGCCGAGGCCTGGGAGGAAAGCGCGTCCATCGATTGCGCGCGAGAGATGCGCGGGAGGAGCTCCAGGCTGAAGGCGGTGACGCCACGCTTGGCCAGCGCCTTGACGATGTCCGCCTGCGTTGCCGGCTGCAGAAAGCTGATGAGCACCGATCCGCTCTTCAGCAGGTCGACCTCCTTCGCGGCAGGAGCCTGGACCTTGAGCACGGCGTCCGCATCCTTGAGCAGCACGTCGACGGCCTTCACAATCTTGACCCCGGCTTTCTCGTAAGCCTCGTCGGGGATGAATGCGCCGGCGCCCGCTCCCGCCTCGATGCTGACGTCCAATGACGCGGCAATCAGCTTGGCCGCGGTGTCGGGGGTGAGGGCCACGCGGAATTCCTCCGGGGCTCGCTCTTTCGGTATTGCGACCTTCACCAGATCGGAACTCTAAGCAATACCGGCTAACTCCTGCAGACGCGTAAAATCCGTAGTCCGCGGCAGATAAGAGAGAAATTGACGCAGCAGATCATCAACGACCTCACCATCCAAGCAGCCACGGTCAACGGTTCAGGGAGCCAGACGGCGAACCTGGTTTTGACGAGGGCGATCTTCCACATGGGCATCCCGGTCGCCCCCAAGAACGTTTTCCCGTCCAACATCGAGGGCCTCCCCA
The DNA here is from genome assembly GCA_030854855.1 of Candidatus Dormiibacterota bacterium. Taxonomy (GTDB): domain Bacteria; phylum Chloroflexota; class Dormibacteria; order Dormibacterales; family Dormibacteraceae; genus Palsa-870. The sequence continues at coordinate 5,723 of JALYSJ010000130.1, read as the reverse complement.
CCTGGTATCAGCTCCGCGTCACGCCCGAAGGCCACATGGCCCGGTCGGACAAGGTGGACGTCCTCATCGCGTTCAATCCAGCCACCTGGCACCAGGACCTCAAGACGGTTCGCGCGGGCGGTGTCGTGATCCACGAAGAGGTCTACTCGACCGCTGAGGTCCGCTCGGATGTCACGTACTACCCGGTGCCATTCGCGAAGCTGGCGAAGTCGAAGATCCAGAGCGACACGCTGCGGAAGCAGCTGGCCAACATGATCTATGTCGGCGTCGTGGCCGGCGTGCTCGGGATCCCCCTCGAGGCCCTCGAGCACGGCGTGAAGCGGCAGTTTCTCACCAAGCCCAAAGCGGTGCCGGTGAACGTGGACGCCATCAAGGTCGGCTACGAGTACTGGCAGGACAACTTCTCGAAGAAGGATCCTTACCGGCTCGAGCCGATGACAGGAAAGGTCGAAGGCAAGGTCCTGGTCGAAGGGAACCAGGCGGCCGCCCTGGGAGCTCTCATGGGCGGCGTCACCGTCGCGGCGTGGTATCCGATCACCCCGTCCTCGTCTGTTTGCGAAAACCTCATCGCTTATGCGGAGAGGTTCCGACTAGACCCTAAGACCGGCGAGAAGAACATCTCGATTGTTCAGGCCGAGGACGAGCTCGCGGCGGTTGGGATGGCGATCGGTGCGGGTTGGGCGGGCGCGCGCTCGATGACCTCGACGTCAGGGCCCGGCATCTCTTTGATGGCCGAGTTCACCGGACTTGCTTATTACGCCGAGGTGCCAGTCGTGATCTTCGACATCCAGCGCATCGGTCCCTCAACCGGACTGCCCACGCGAACATCGCAAGCTGATGTGGCTTTTGCGTTCACGTTGTCGCATGGCGACACCAGGCACATCGTGCTGCTCCCTGGGACGGTCGAGGAGTGCTACGAGTTCGCGCGCGACGCGTTCGACTACGCGGATCGTTTCCAGACTCCAGTCTTCGTCCTTTCCGACCTCGACCTGGGCATGAACCTCTGGATGACGCCTGAGTTCAAGTACCCGGATAAGCCATTCGACCGCGGCAAGGTCCTCTCGAAAGAGGACCTCGAACGGCTGGCGGGCGAGTGGGGGCGCTACAAAGACGTCGACGGTGACGGCGTGCCGTATCGCACGCTGCCGGGCACCGACCACCCCGCGGCTGGCTACTTCACGCGCGGTTCGGGCCACGACGAGTTCGCGCGCTACACGGAGGGCGCCGACGCGTATGCGCGGAACATGGACCGCCTCTCCCACAAGCTCGAGACCGCGCGCCACGCCCTGCCCGCGCCAGTGATCGACGAAGAGACTAAGTCGCCGATCGGACTGATTGCTTTCGGCTCGACCCACGCAGCCGTCATCGAGGCGCGAGAGGCGCTGACCGCAGCGGGCAAGCCGGTCGACTACATGCGCCTGCGAGCGCTGCCGCTCTCCGACGAGGTGGTGGCCTTCGTCTCACGGCATGAGCACGTGTACGTCGTCGAGCAGAATCGCGACGGTCAGGTTTACGACATCGTGCGCCTCGCGCTGCCGCCAGACCTCGTCGGGCGAGTCCGCTCCATCCGCCACTACAACGGCCAGCCGATCCCGGCGGCGGCCATCACCGAACCGCTGCAGCAAATGGAGGCCGTGCCCGCATGAGCGCAACCCTGAATCGAGTCGGATTGCCGCGTGACGCGTACAAGGGCGCGGCGACCACCCTGTGCGCGGGATGCGGCCACAACTCGATCACCAACCACATGATCAAGGCGCTGTACGAGCTTGGGGTCGAGCCACACCGGCTCGCCAAGATGTCTGGCATCGGGTGCTCCTCGAAGACGCCCGCCTATTTCGTCGAGTCCGCGCACGGCTTCAACGGCGTGCACGGCCGCATGCCCTCGCTGACGACAGGCGCTCAGCTCGCTAACCGCCAGCTGATCATGCTCGGAGTCTCCGGCGACGGCGACACGGCGTCGATCGGCCTGGGCCAGTTCATGCACATGATCCGGCGCAACATCGACTGCACCTACATCATCGAGGACAACGGAACCTACGGGCTGACCAAGGGTCAGTTCTCGGCGACCGCCGACCTCGGCTCGGTGCAGAAGAAGGGGGCTGTCAACACTTTTCAGCCCATCGATCCCTGCGCGGTCGCGTTGACGCTGGGCTGCTCGTTTATCGCCCGCTCATTCAGCGGCGACGGCAAGCAGGTCGTTCCGTTAATCAAGGCGGCGATCGCCCATCGCGGGACGGCTATTCTCGACATCATCTCGCCGTGCGTGACTTTCAACGACCACGACGGATCGACCAAGAGCTACAGCTGGATCAAAGACCACGAGGAGTCGATCGCGGATGTCTCCTTCATCCCCTTCTTCGAAGAGGTGCACGTCGACTACGAGCCTGGGACCACCCGAGACGTCGAGCTCCACGACGGGTCGCACATCATCCTCAAGAAGCTGGGTGAAGACCACGACCCTTCTGACCGCCTCGCTGCCATGCGCGTCCTGGAAGAAGGGCGCGCGGCCGGCCATCTGGTCACCGGGCTGCTCTATCTCGACACCACGATGGCGGACTTCGCGACGACCGAGAACATTCCGCAGCGACCGCTGAGGGACCTCGGCGAAGACGTCCTGCGGCCGACGCGCGAGCAGTTCTCCCAGTTCATGTCCGAGTTCGCCTGAGCCCCGACACAATCCCTCCGGATCTTGTCCGCGGCAGCCGGCTCGTCGCCCGCCGCGACCCTGCCATGGCGCGCGTGATCAAGGCTGTCGGCCCGCTCAACCTTCGGGATCCGCTCGACGACAGCTTCGCGGCGCTGGTCCGTTCGATCACGTATCAGCAGCTGGCGGGCGCTGCCGCGGCTGCGATCCACGGGCGATTTTTGAAGCTGTTCGCCGACGGCCTTTCGCCGGTGGCGGTGCTGGCGCTGCCCGAGGCTGCCATGCGATCCGCCGGCCTGAGCACGTCGAAAGCCGCAGCCATCACCGACCTTGCGAACAAGGTGGAGGACGGCACGGTGCCCCTGCACGACGTCGAGTCGCGTTCGGATGACGAGCTGGTCGAACGGCTCGTGCAGGTCCGAGGCATCGGCCGGTGGACCGCCGAGATGTTCCTCATCTTCCAATTGCGCCGACTCGACGTGTGGCCGGTGGACGATTTCGCCGTGCGCAAGGGCTGGGCGATCGCCCACAAGCTCAAAGACTTGCCGAAGACACGAGCGCTGCAGGCTGAGGGTGAGACTTTCCGGCCCTATCGAACGATCGCCGCGTGGTACTGCTGGCGTGCCACCGACACCGTCCTACCCGAGTAAGCACGCGGCAACCCGATGAAGATCTCGTTATGGGTTCTCTGTACGATGGCGTGAATTGACGGATAAACAGCTCGCGGAGGTTGTGGTGGGTGTGGTAGATCTTCCGGAATCGCCGGATGCCTTCAAGGACGCGACCTGGGAAGACATCACGCCGTACTACGAACAGTTGGCGGCGCGCCCGCTTGACCGCAGCAATGTCGAAGCCTGGCTGACCGATTGGTCCCGTTTCGAGTCGATGCTCTCAGAAGCCGGCGCTCTCGCCAGCTTTGCCTATACGTGCGACACCTCCGACCCCGCCCGCGAGGCAGCGCAGTTGCGGTTCGGGATGCAGATCTCGCCGAAAGCCCGGGAGCAGCGCGTACGGCTGCAGGAACGCCTCGTCGAGCTGGATTACGTACGGCCCGGTCTCGAGACCACGGTGCAGCGATTCAAGAACCAATCGCAGCTGTTCGCCGAAGCCAACGTGCCGCTTTTCGCCGCCATCTCGAAGCTGGAAACCGAGTGGTCAAAGCTCAACGGTGCGATGACGGTGGAATGGGAAGGCGAGGAACGGACTCCCGCGCAGCTTCGCCCCTTCCTGCAATCAAACGACCGCGCCGTGCGAGAGCGGGCTTTCAAGCATCGAGCCAAGCCGTACATCGAGCAGCGCGATGTGCTCGCCGGCATCTTTGATCGCATGTACGACCTGCGCCAGCAGGTTGCCCGCAATGCCGGCTTCGACACCTTTCGCGACTATGCCCATCGCGAGAAGAACCGCTTCGACTACACGCCCGACGATTGCTTGCGCTTTCACGAGGCCGTAGAGTCCGGCGTTCTCCCGGCGGTGCGCCGCCTGATGGACCGTAGGCGCCGCCAGATGGGCCTCGAAGCCCTCCGGCCCTGGGACGTCACCGCGGATCTCAAAGGCCGCCCGGCCCTCAAACCCTTTGACGATATAACCACTTTCATCGACCGAGCAGGCGGTGTGTTCGCCCAGGTCGATCCGGACTTCGAGAAGTACTTCCGCAGCATGGCCGATGCGCAGCTGCTAGACCTGGACAACCGCAAAGGCAAGGCGCCCGGGGGCTACTGCCAGACGCTGGCCTTCAGACAGATGCCGCTCATATTCATGAACGCTGTCGGTATGGATGACGACCTGCGCACGCTGCTTCACGAGGCCGGCCACGCGTTCCACTCTTTCGAGGCGGCGAGACTGCCTCTCCTCTTCCAGCGTCATCCCGGATCGGAGATGGCGGAGGTTGCGTCGATGTCCATGGAGCTTCTGGCCGCGCCCTTCATCGATCGGGACAGCGGCGGCTATTACAGCGAGAAGGACGCGCGGCGCTCACGAGCCGAGCTGCTGGAAGGAATCGTCATGTTCTTTCCGCACTGCGCGTCGGTTGACGCCTTCCAGCAGTGGATGTATCTGAACGAGGGGGGCCGGGATGCGGTTGCACGCGACCAGAAATGGCTCGAGGTGCGCCGGCGTTTCGAGGGCGAGTCGGTCGATTGGTCAGGCCTCGATGCAGAGAGAATCGCGCGCTGGTACCAGCAGCCTCACTTCTTCGGCAACCCCTTCTATTACATCGAGTACGGCATCGCGCAGCTGGGCGCCCTGCAGGTCTGGCGCAACAGCCTGCGCGATGGCGGGGCAGCCGTCCGCCAATATCGAGAGGCTCTGGCTCTCGGAGCGACACGGCCGCTGCCTGAGCTGTTCAAGGCCGCCGGCGCAAGACTCATCTTCGACAGCAAGGGGATGCGCGAGCTCGTCTCGCTGGTCGAGGAGGAGCTGGCGAAGCTCGACAGCTAGCGACGACGACCCCCGTTAGTTGTTGACGATGTCGCGCAGTGGTTTCCTCGGGCCGAAACGCGGGGCTCCTATGCCCGCCATGATCAACAGCCTGATCACGCGCGCTCGATGTCCTCTGTACTTATCGAGGAGCTCCAGCATGCGTTCGTCGGTCGACCGCGGCGTCCCTTCCAGCGCGTAGCCGACGGTGTGCGGGAGGTGGTAGTCACCGACCGGTACGGCGTCGGGGTCTCCCAGGGCCACGGAGGCGACTTTGGCGGCTGTCCATGGGCCGACGCCAGGAAACGCCTCGAGCCGCCGGTACGCGCTCGAGAGTCCCATCGCGGTGATCTCCTCGAGCCGCTTGGCGCTCCTGGCTGCCTCGATGATGACCACCGCACGACGCCGCTCAATGCCGAAGCGGTGGAAGACCCAGTAAGGAGTCCTCGCCAGCACCTCCGCTGACGGCGGGAGCTTCAACCTAACTGGACCGGGCGCAGGTTCGCCAAGCGCGTCGACTAGCGCCCGATACCCGGCTCGCGCTTCAATCGTGGTCACCTTCTGCTCCAGGACCGTCGGCACCAGCGCTTCAAACACCGCAGTCGTGGTCGGCAATCGCAGTCCGGGGTTCCGGCGGTGGAGGTCGGCGATCAGCGGGTGC
>JALYSJ010000157.1 GCA_030854855.1 Candidatus Dormiibacterota bacterium | reverse complement strand
ACAGCAGCGACTCGCGCGCTGGACCTTCCACTTCCGCCCGCGGCGATCGAGCTGTTTTCCGAGGGCAGGGTGCTGGCGCGGTTCTTCGGCAGCCGGGACGCTGTGAACCGCACGGTGGCAGAGCTCGAATGGAAGGACGCCGACTCCTCGGTCTGGGCTGAACACTCAAAGCGCTGCCCGGAATCATGGGCAAGGATCACCGTGCCGCGGCACGCGCTGCGAGAAATCCTCACCTCCCTGCCTCAGGGCGCGCGGTGGTGGGCTTCGCCGGGCACTGGCATCGCGCATTGGTCATTCGAAGACTCGGACGCGGTACGCAGCGCTCGCGCCGCGGCGGAAAGAGCGCAAGGCACTCTCGTTCTGCTGAATGCGCCAGGGGAAATCGTCAGCAAGGTCGGCGCTTGGGGTACGCCCCCGAAGACCCTCCAGCTCATGGGCAGACTCAAGCAAGCGTTCGACCCCACAGGCATCTTGAATCCGGGAAGGTTTTTGGTGTGACGACCAAACCCTTCGAGCTGTTGAGCGACGACGACCTCTCCACCTGCGTCCACTGCGGCCTGTGCCTCGACGCATGCCCGACCTTTCGCACCACCGGCCTCGAGACCGAATCCCCGCGTGGACGGATCTATCTGATGACCCAGTGGAAGCGAGGGACCATGCCGTTCGAGCAGGAGCAGGTGCGTCACATCGACCTGTGCCTGGGCTGCCGCACTTGCGAGGCAGTGTGTCCGTCCGGCGTTCCTTATGGCCGGATCATCGAAGCGGGCCGAGCCGAGGTTGACCGTCTCCGGCGCCCATCAGCCAAGCACATGATCAGCAAAGTTGCGCTGCGGCAGCTGCTTGCGCACCCAACGCGGCTGCGCGCTTTCGGGTTGGCAACTCGTTTGGCGCAAGCCACCAAGCTAACCTCGCTTGTCCGATCAGGACGCCAGCTGCCCCCGCTGCGGCCGCAGTTCCGCCGTCCGCCGGGCAATGTTGCGCCCGCGATAGGCGAGCGCAAACACCGGGTGGCGTTTCTAGTCGGCTGCGTGATGCCCATCCTCTATCCGCAGTCGCACGACGCAGCTGTGAAGCTGCTGCAGCTCGCGGGCTGCGAGGTGTGGTTTCCGCCTGCCGAGCGATGCTGCGGAGCGCTGTTCGCCCATAACGGGGACCTCGAAACCGCGGAGCGACTGCGTGACGTGAACACGCAAACCTATCTCGCCGGCGAGTTTGACGCGCTGATCGTGGACTCGGCCGGATGTGGAGCCCACCTGAAGGATTTCTACCCGGGGCTGAAAGGCAAGGTCAAGGACATCACAGAATGGCTCGCTGAGGCAGGGCTGCCCGCCCCGAAAAAAGAGGTCAAGCTCCGCGTGACCTATCAGGACGCGTGTCACCTGGCGCACGCCCAGCGAATTCGCAAGCAGCCGCGCGATCTGATTCGTTCGGTGCCTGGACTGGAGTTCGTCGAGATGCGCCACGCTGAGATTTGCTGCGGAGCGGCCGGCCTTTACAGCACGCTCGAGCCGAAGATGTCGAACCGGATCCTGCAGGAAAAGCTGCACGACCTCACCGCCACAAAAGCTGACGTGGTGGTCAGCGCGAATCCCGGCTGTCAGATGCAGCTCCAGGCAGGCCTCCGGTCTCTCGGGTCAAAAATGAAAGTGCAGCACGTGACGGAGCTTCTTGCCAGCGCCTACTAAGCGCTGGTCCGGCGTGACATTCCGGAACGACTCCCTAGATCTTCATCCGTGGCAGCACAGCAGTTTTCGTCACGTCGACCTCCACGCGAGCCACGGCCAGCGTGACGTTGTCGGGCGCGCCCAGTTCGCGACAGCGCTCGATCACGCGCTCGGCGCCGCGGTCGAGGTTGCCATCTTTCAACAGCAGACGGCCCATCTCCTCCACGCTCACCCCCGCGGTCTCGACTCCATCGCTGCACAGCACTATCGCGTCGCCTTCCTCGAGCTTCATCTTGTCCGTGAAAGCCTGGATCGCATCCCAGACACCAATCGCTCGCGTGAGGCGGTGCTTCAGCGGATGCGTGGCAACCTCCTCCGGCTTGATCAAGCCCAACCGCACCTGCTCCGCCGGCCACGAATGGTCTTGCGACACCATCGTCGCGACCCCGTTGCGAAAGAGATAGGCCGGGCTGTCCCCCACGTTCAACAGAGCGAGCTCACCGGCCCTGATCGCGACGATCACCATCGTGCTGCCCATGCCGGCCCAATCAGGATTGTCCCGCGCCGCCTCAAACACCGCGGTGTTCGCCTCTTTGGCCGCGCGCTTCAAGCGATCAACGTCGGGACCCTCTTGCCCATCTTCGGACAGGATTTTCGTCACGGTCTTCGACGCGATCGAGCTAGCGGTCTGGCCGGCGGCGTGACCACCCATCCCGTCGCAAACCACAAGGAGAGTGTCCAGCCCCGCCTTGTTGCGCCAGACGACTACTGCGTCCTCGTTCTCCTCACGCTCGAGACCGGGATCGGTCGCCCATGCGATCCGAAGCCGCATTTACGAGCCGATAAGTGAAAAATTCACCGCGTTCTGGCCGATCGTGATCCGATCGCCATTGCTTAGCTCTTTCTCCTGCACAGGCTCACCGTTGACGAGCGTTCCGTTGGTGCTCCCCAGGTCGACGATCCAGAACTGATCCCCACGCCGCTCGACTCGAGCGTGATGACCGCTGGTTGCGGGGTCGCGCAGGATGATGTCGTTGTCGGGAGAACGACCAAGCCTCAAGGCGCGGTCGCCGGCGCGATGGCTGTGGCCCGCGTCAGGTCCCGACTCCATCGTCAGCTCTGCCTCGCGACCCGCGCCGGAAGCGATGCCGGCCGGCGGCTCGGTTTTGCCGATGGCCATCGTCTCCGCTACCTCAGCCGCTGCTGGAGCAGCGGGCGGCGGCTGCCAAACCGGCATCAGGGTCGTCGACTCCCTGGCTTCGCCGCCGGCGTCGGAGCCCATCATCGCGGCGTTGCCCTGAATCATGGTTTCGGCCACCTCGGCCTGCGACGCGCTGGTCGCTGCGGGAGCCGATGCCGGCGCTGACCAGGGCGCCGCCGGGGCCGGCGCGTTCCATAGCGGCGGGGCGGCAGCAGGTTCCATCGCAGGTGCAGCAGGCGCCGACCATGACGGAGCGGCTGGGGCGGCAGGTTCCTCGGTTTTCGGCGCACCCCACGAGGCCACGGCTGGCGTCTCTCCCCATGACGGCGCGACGGTCGCCGGCGGCGCGGCCGGCGCGGGAGGAGCGCCCCAGTCAGGCGAACTGGCTGGCGGTGGCGCGGGCGCCGCAGGCTTCGGCGGATCCCATGCCGGAGCCGGCGGGTTCCACGAAGGGGGCGATGCCGCGGCTGGAGGCGCTGCTTGCGGTCCTGGCGGCGGCGCCGGTTCGCCCCAGGCC
>JALYSJ010000124.1 GCA_030854855.1 Candidatus Dormiibacterota bacterium | reverse complement strand
CACCGATCTGCTGGTCGCTGGAATGGGAGGGACTGTCCTGACGCTGAACCACCGCTGATGCGCTGGTCTTGTCTTGCGCCTTGCCCTGCCCGTGCGAATTGTCAGCTGCCAGCGCAGGCGACGTTCGCGCCAACATGAGTAAGACCCCCGCTCCGAAGACGAACGCGTTGACGACCATTCGCCGTAATAGCGCAGGTCGACTCCTAAACAAATCACCGAGCGTGTCCAATGCCACCTCCACGCGGATGAGCGATTGCCTTCGCCGTCATCCTGGACACGGACCCAGCAAATTTGCCGCGGTTATGTCGCAGAACGCCCCGCTCGGCGTTACCTAGTAGGGCAATCCCCTGACATGACAACGCAAACACCCTCGCTTGTAACCATGGATGCGGCAACGAGTGAAGACTCGGTGGTCGCCTTCCTTGACGGCGTACTTCAGGAAACCGGGTGGCAAGTCGATGCAGTGCGTCGCCGCGGGACCAAGCTGGAACCCCCTGACTCCTTCTGGTCTTTTTTCAAGGTCGACATAAATAAGGACGGGGAAGAACGCAGCCTGCGCCTAGTCGCCAAAGGCGCACTCAACCTCGCCGCCTGGGAGCGGCTCAGTCACCGGCTCACGCAGCACGGTGCGGGCCGCCCATGCGATCCCATCAACGGTGTTGGCTACCCGCAGCTGTTCCCGGAGACACAGCACGCCTACTGGTTCTACCCCTTCGACCCGGCGATGCCAGATCTTCCGCTGGCCACCGATTCCGTGAGGATGGCGTCAATCCTTCTCGGAGCCGACGCCCAGGCCAGCGACATCCTCGCGGCAGCCGGCCGTCTCGGCATCGAGCGAGTCCGCTACGTACCCGAGACCAGCGCCATCCTGCGCTACACGCTCGATTTGTCCGGCACTCCAGCCAAGATCTACGGCAAGGTCCAGCCAGGCGGAAGAGGCTATCGGACGTTCCAGGTGGTGCATGGCTTGTGGCGCGCGGCGGCTCTGTATCCAGGCTTCCTCAATCTCCCGCGCCCGCTCGGCTACGTTGTCGACATGAACCTTCTGCTTGAGGAGGGTGTCAAGGGACGGCCCGTGACCGGCAATCGCACAAGCGCCGAGTTCATGCTGGCCGGCAATGCCGCGGCCGAGGCGCTCGCGGTCATTCACGAGTCCGGCGTTGAATCGGATGAGCGGATCGAGATCGAACGCGAGCTAGGGCGGCTCGACCGAGTGACGGAGCAGTTCAGGTACGTCCTTCCTGAGGGCCATTTCTTGCTGAAGGATCTGGTTGCGCACATGCGAGATCGGTTGCGCAAGACGGAAGAAGAGGACTGGCTGCCCACCCACGGCGACCTCAAGTACGACCAGTTCATGTTTCACAACGACAAGTTCACGCTGCTGGATTTCGACTACTACGCCAACGCCGAGACGAGCTATGACCTTGGAAAGTTTTGCGCCTACACGGTCCCCTCGTCGCCTAAGGACTGGCAGGAAACGGTCGCGGCCGAAGAGACCCGAGCGCTCTTCATTCGCCGGTACAGGGAGCTCCGGCCGCACGCCACGCTACAGCGATTGGGCGTCTATGAAGCCCTCCAGCTGTCTCTTCGAGCGATGTCGTTCATGTGGGCTCAGACCCATGGCTGGGAACGCATCGCCGAGACTTTCCTCGTCCTCGCTTTCGAGCGCCTCAAGAGCCGCATTCCCGAATAGCGTTCGGATCACTCCATCAGGCGTGATGGCGTCTACGAGTCTTCACAAGCCTTTACCCCATAGACGCAGGAATTCCATTGACCGGCCCGTCAGACTCGGCAGCCGGTCATGAGAATTTTGTCTTGGGTAGCGGGAATTACCGTCGTCGTGGCCGTAGCGGCCAGTGCGACGTCTTTGGTGAACGTCCATACGATCAATCATCACGTCCTGAGCGCGGCCAAGCCGGCTGAAACAACCTCATATGGCCCCAACGAGCCAAGCGATCCGCCCAGGAGTTTGACCCGGCCGAGCCCAGAGCCAACTCCAACACCGCCACCCGCCCCCCCGGTTGAGGCCGCGCCGCCACCTCCCCCTCCGCCGCCGCCCCCTCCGCCGGCCATCGTCATCGGCTCCACCCAGCAGGCGCTAATCAATCAGGACCGCGCAGCCAACGGCCTTGGTCCGCTGACCTGGAACGGGTGCCTTTACAACGTCGCCGCCAGCAATGCATCCCGGATGGCGGCCCAGGGCGCCATCTCCCACACGAACGGACCCAGTGTCGACCTGACGTGCGGGCTTGGACGCCAGGCGGGCGAGAACGTCGGCTGGTGGTCCGGGGGCGTCAACGACGCGCAGCTGAACACCATGTTCATGAACAGCGCAGGCCACCGCGCGAACATCCTTGGGCCCTACCACTACGTCGGCACCGCCTGGGTTGTCGCGGCGAACGGCGCCGGCTACATCGCGGTCGAGTTCAGCTAACCGCTCTCAGCCGGCGCCCAGTCGCGCGAACATACCGGGCGTTTCCCTCTCGAAGCGCCAAGTGTGCGGCCGAATCGGCCCTAAACGGCGCGCTAGGAGGGGGCTGGTGGAGTTTTTCCAGTACAGATGAATGACTTTGGTTGGTTCCTAGAGATCGAGTTGCGGCAGATGTCGGACCCGGTTGTCAACTCTCTGGCGCCCCGCCGGCGGTGGCGGAAGCAGAGGGGATCGCCGATTCTGGCCGTGATCTCGGCGCCCCTCGAGAAGGCAGCCGAAGTGTTGCCGGCGGTCGAGCCGATGGCGCTACCCGTCCAGCCCTTTCGCGTCCTCCACTAACCCCTTTCTTCCTCTCGCGCGGCCGGCGCTGCAGGGCCCGGCCTCACACGGAACTCACAGGGGTGGGAGCGCGTCTGAGGCCTCGCGGCTTAGGCTTCTCGTTGGCGTGAGCACTGAAGTCTCGACTCTGGAATTCGCCGTCACACCGGCCGCTCAGCGCGTGGCGCCGGAAGCGCGGGAAAAGTTGCTCCGCGATCCGGGATTCGGCCGCATCTTCACTGAGCACATGATCCGGATTGCCTGGAACCGAGAGCGCGGCTGGCATGACGCCGAGCTTCGTCCGTATGGGCAGCTGCAGCTGGACCCGGCGGTCTCCGTACTTCACTATGCCCAGGCCGTCTTCGAAGGCCTCAAGGCATTCCGGCAGCAGGACGGCGGAATCGCAGTCTTCCGCCCCGACGCGCATGCCGCACGTTTCCGGCGCTCCGCGCGGCGCCTCGCTCTGCCCGAGCTGCCGGAGACGGTGTTCATCGAGGCCATCAACCGGCTGCTGGGTCTTGACGCGGAGTGGGTGCCCTCCGCTCGCGAGCACAGCATGTACCTGCGGCCCTTCATGTTTGCCAGCGAGGTCGGCCTCGGGGTCCGTCCTTCATCAGAGGTGACGTTCATCCTGATCGGTTCGCCGTCCGGTTCCTACTTTCCGAGCGGAATCAAGCCAGTCACGGTCTGGCTTTCGGAGGACTTCAGCCGTGCGGCCCCAGGCGGCACAGGTGAAGCCAAAACCGGAGGGAACTATGCCGGGGGCTTGCTCGCGCAGGCGCAGGCTTCGCAACAGGGTTGCGACCAGGTCGTCTGGCTCGACTCGCAGGAGCACCGTTGGGTCGAGGAGATGGGAGGGATGAACCTCTGCTTTGTCTTTGGCAGCGGCTCCAACGCCCGCTTGCTCACGCCGGCCCTGACCGGCACGCTTCTCGCCGGAGTGACGCGCGATGCGCTTCTCAAGCTGGCCTCCGACCTGGGCTATCCGGCTGAGGAAGGAAGGATCAGCACCGAACAGTGGCGCGACGGCTGCGCGGACGGTTCCTTGACCGAAGTCTTTGCGTGTGGGACCGCCGCGGTGATCACGCCGGTAGGCGCTGTCAAGTCCGCGCATGGTTCGTGGAAGATCGCCGATGGAAAGCCGGGCGAGATCACCATGCGTCTGCGGCAGTCGCTGGTCGACGTCCAGCGCGGAGCGTCACCGGATCCGCACAGCTGGATGCATCCGGTTCCGCGTACTGTCTGAGGATCTCATGGCCGTAAATCGAGTCGTGGTCGTGGGTGGTGGAGGCACAGGCGACGCAGCGGCATTCGCCCTGCGCAAGCGCGGCTTTGATGGCGATGTGACGATCCTCAGCGCCGACCAGGATCGTCCATACGACCGTCCATACCTCTCCAAGGAGCTCCTGCGCGGCGAGGTCGAGCTCTCGAAGGTCTTTCTTCACGAGGAGGATGAGTACGGGAAGCAGAAGATCGATCTCCAGCTGAACCGCCGCGTGACGGGTGGCTCCCTCTCGGCACGCACGCTGGCACTTGAGGGCGGCGCCGAGGTCGCATTCGATGTGCTTGTCCTGGGGCTCGGTGGGACGCCGCGCCACCTTTCCGACATCCCCCGCGCGGACAATGTTTTAACGCTTCGCTCGCTTCGCGACAGCCAGGCCCTGCGCCGGGCGTTGGAGGCGGCCTCGCGGCTGCTGCTGATCGGCGCGGGATTCATCGGCGCGGAGGTTGGCGCCTCCGCCCGACAGATGGGCAAAGAAGTCCTGATGGTCGAGTCCGCGCCGGTGCCGCTCGCCCGCGCCCTTGGTCAAGAAGTAGGTCAGATCTACGCGACGATTCACCGCTCCAAAGGCGTGGACGTGCGCACAGGCACCACGGTCCAGAAGTGGCACATCGACGGCACCCGAGTGGTCGGCGTCACGCTGTCAGACGGCCGGCGCGAAGAAGCTGACCTCGTCCTGGTGGCCGTAGGCATCGAGCCGAATCTCGCCCTGCCCAGGGCCCTGGGACTTTCCATCGAAGGCGGTGGCGTGCACGTGGATGAAGCGCTCCGCGCCGCGGCGGGGGTGTACTGCGGCGGCGACATCGCGTTCCACAAGCACCCGGTGCTGGGCCGCTCCATTCGCGTCGAGCACTGGGAGGTGGCGAAGAACCAGGGGCGAGGCATTGCTGCCTGCATCACCGGCGGAGACGTGCCTTACACGAAGCTGCCGTATTTCTGGTCCGACCAGTACGACGTGAATCTGGAGTACCGCGGCAATGCGTCGGGGGAAGATCGCGCGGTCTGGCGAGGCGACCGCGACGGCCTGTCGTTTTCGGTCTTCTATCTGCGCAATGGGTTGATCGACGGCGTCCTGTCGATGAACGACTCGAAGACCAACGAAGTGGGCGGCAAGCTGATCGAAGGCCGGCGTCCTGTCAGCGAGTCGGCGCTTTCTGACCTGGGGATTGACCTCAGCCGGCTGGTGCCGGCCTCCTAAGCCTGGGACTCTTCCGGCAGCAGCCAGGGCAGAGCTTCCGCCAAAGGCCGCATCAGCGTCGTCTGATGCTCCTTGCTGATCAGTCCGCCGGCGACAAGTCCTAGGGCGGCCCCGAACGCGGCCTGCTCAGCCTTGTGGCCGATCTCGCCGTGCTCGGCCTTCCAGGAAACAAGCGCGTCACCCGACTCGGTCATGCCGAAAAGGTTCCGGCGCACCTCGTCCCATGCGGGTCCGCGATCTGCTTGCTCGATCGCATGGGTCGCCGCTTTCTCGGCGTCGCGGAAAGGCTGCAGCCCATGTTTGCCGATGTGGCGATCCCAACCCATCGCCACTCGCTCGACGCCCGCCGGCGAGAGAACTCTGATGTCGTCAATCAGGCGCGCGAGCGTGCGCTGGTGCTCGGGGAATCCATAGCCTTCGGCGTCCACACTCACGACGAGTAGGTTAAACGGATCGGGCACTGCGGTTCAGTTGGACGCCGCAACTGGCTGCCTTCTCGCTAATCGGACTGACCAGCAATTCGTATAGGTTGCCGTTCACGGAAGCCACAGCAAAAGTCAGCCGGTTGACCCGTGGCGTTCTGCAACGACCAGAAGGTGGTCCCCGAGCCAAGCGAAGGGCCGCCGAGGCGCGAGGACGCTGTCGAGCCGGCTTAGCGTCTTGAACACGCGGCGGTGAGCCGAAAGGGCAGGCCACGCGTATGGAACCAGCAGAAGTGGCAGCGCTTGCACGCTGATGATTCGAAACCGGGGGCGAAGCGCTCGAACCAACTGGCGCCAGGATGGATACCGGACTTCGGCAATGCTAGAACCGGCCCCGACTCGCACCGCGGGCTGCGTTCGCCGGAAGACGTCCTTGGCTCGCCCAGCGGCGACCAGCAAAGCCATCTCCGCAACGCACCAGCGATTCATCACGCCCACAACGATCCGCCCGCCGGGTCGCACCAATCGTGAGAGCGCAACCAGCGGCGATGCGAGCTCAGTTTCGGTGTTGAGAGCGCCGAAAGACGAGTAAGCGCCATCAAACGAGGCTTCGCCATGCTCGGCAATCAATGACAAGAGGTCTCCCGCGCGCATGTGTCGCCTCGAAACTCGCAGGCCGGCAGCCGCGGCCCGCCGAGACAGGACTTCCAACATCTGAGGGCTGGAATCCACCCCGAACACGGTCCGGCCTCTCTCTGCCAGCCAAAGGGCTTCGGTTCCGGTGCCGCAGCCCACGTCAAGAAGCGTGGAGCCGCTCGGAAACGTGCTCTCCAGGATCGCCAGCGATCGCCGGCGCATCAATTGCAT
>JALYSJ010000142.1 GCA_030854855.1 Candidatus Dormiibacterota bacterium | reverse complement strand
ATCCGCAGCAACCCGGAGCGCGCCGAAAAGCGCCTGTGGACCGAGCGTGCGGGTGGCGAGAAGGTGATGGCGATGCAGGCATACAACGAGGTCGAGGAGGCCGAGTTCGTCGCCGACGAGATCGAGCGCCTCCGCCGCACGGAGAATCGCGGCTACTCGGACTTCGCCGTCCTCTACCGGACCAACGCCCAATCGCGATCCTTCGAGGATGTGCTTGCGCGGCGGCGGATTCCTTACCGCCTAGTCGGCGGCATTCGCTTCTGGGAGCGCCGTGAGGTCAAGGACGTCGTCGCATACCTGCGCTTCTGCTTCAACCCCAAAGACTCGCTCAGCTTCTCGCGCATCGTGTCGGTACCCCCGCGCAAGATCGGCAACGTCACTGTCGACGCCCTCAATGTCTGGGCCCGTGACAAAGAGGCGGACATCCTCTCGCTGCTCGAAGAGCCGGGCCGCGTCTCAGGGGTGCCGCGCCCCGCCATCGCGCCGCTGCAGAAGTTCCGGGCGCAGATCGAATCGATCCGCTCGGTCATGGGAGTCTTGCGGCCCAGCGAATTGCTCGACCACGTGATCGAGGTCATTGGTCTGCGCCAGCACTATCTCGATGGGACGCCCCAGGGCGAGGCGCGGATGGAGAACCTCAACGAGCTGCGCGGCCTCGCGGAGAGCTTCGACGACCGCGATCCGGTGCAGGCCGTAGAGGACTTCCTGGCCGAGATCGCGCTGGTCTCCGACGTCGACGCCTACGACGAAAACGGGGAGGGGGCGACCCTGATCACGCTGCACATGGTCAAAGGCCTGGAGTTCCCCGTCGTCTTCATGGTCGGCATGGAGGAGGGGCTGCTGCCGCACCAGCGCGCGCTGGACGAGCGCGAGGAGAATCCTTCGGCCGTGGGCGCGGCCACCGAGATGGCCGAGGAGCGCCGCCTGTGCTACGTAGGGATGACGCGGGCGAAAGATCGCCTCTACCTGAGCTGCGCATTCCGCCGTCACCTGTACGGCCGGTCGCAGCCCGCCTTCCCGAGCCGTTTTCTGACCGAGATCCCGCAGTCGCTGCTAGCGGCGCCGAAAGGCAGCGCGCCGGTGGCGCCGCCCCGACAGGGCTACAAGGAGCGCTATCAGGAACGCCAGGTGCAGGCAGCGCCCGCGGCCCCCCCGGTGCAGCGATTCACGAGTGGTGACCGCGTCCGGCACCCTGCGTTCGGCGCCGGCACGGTGGTCAAGAGCACCCTCACCCGCACGGACGAGGAGCTGGTCATTAAGTTCGACAAGGCGGGCATCAAAATCCTGAGCGGCATGCTCGCGCCGCTGAGCAAATGAGCAAGAGAAAGAAGGTCGTCGATCCCGCGGTCAGGATCGAGCAGCTGCGCGAGCTGATCCGTCGCTACGAGCACGCGTACCACGTGCTGGACCAGCCGGAGGTTTCCGACGCCGAGTACGACGCATTGTTTCTCGAGCTGCGACGCATCGAGGACGAGCGGCCGGATCTGGTGACCGTCGATTCGCCGACACGGCGAGTTGGCGGCGAAGCGTCCGAACAGTTCGCCAAGGTGCGGCACCGCTCGCCGATGCTCAGCCTGCAGAACGCTTTCGACGAGACCGAGATTCGCGCCTTCGACAAGCGCGTGCGCGCGGCGGTCGGCGACAAGGTCACGTACTGCGCGGAGCTGAAGATCGACGGCCTCGCCATCAGCCTCACTTACTCGAAGGGCCGGCTGCAGCGCGCCGCGACCCGCGGCGACGGGACCGTGGGAGAGGACGTGACGGCCAACGTGCGCACCATCCGCAGCGTGCCCCTGACGATCACGCCGCCGGCGGGCTTGCCCGACGTGTTCGAGGTGAGAGGGGAGGTCTATTTTCCGATCGCGGCATTCGAGAAGCTGAACCGCGAGATGGAGGCCGCAGGCAAGGTCCGCTACGTCAACCCGCGCAACACCGCTGCCGGCAGCGTGCGCCAGATCGACCCCAACGTCACCGCGAGCCGCGATCTGCAGACGTTCATGTACACGCTGGACCCCACGGGCCCGACCCGGTCGCAATGGGACGTGCTCCGCGCGCTGGAGAAGATGGGGTTCCGCGTCAACAAGCACCGCCGTCGGCTCAACTCGATCGATGAGGTCATCGAGTATCACGCCGAGTGGCAGCAGCGACGTCATGAGCTCGAGCACGAGATCGATGGCGTCGTGGTCAAAGTCGACGGCTTCACCCAGCAGCTCGAGCTTGGCTTCGTCGCGCGATCACCCCGATGGGCGATCGCGTTCAAGTACGCGCCTGAGCAGGCGGAAACCGAGGTCGAGGAGATCGCCTGCTATGTCGGTCGCACTGGAGTGCTCACGCCGGTCGCTCACGTCAAGCCGGTGGTGGTCGGTGGTGTGACCATCCGTAACGTGACGATGCACAACGAGGCGCAAGTCAATGAGAAAGGGGTGTACGTCGGTGCTCGTGTGGTCATCCATCGCGCCGGTGACGTCATCCCGGAGATCGTCAGCGTCAAGGATCCAAAGCCGGGTTGGAAGATGCCGGCGAAGTGCCCCGTGTGCGGGGGAGAGGTGGTGCGTGAGGAGCCCTACATCGCGCACCGGTGCATCAATCCGTTTTGCGCCGCGCAGCGCCTGGAGAGGCTCCGTCATTTCGCGAGCCGCGGCGCGCTCAACATCGAGGGGCTTGGCTACGCGACGCTCGGCCAGGTGATCGAACGCGGTTGGGTCGAGAACCCGACCGACCTCTACCGGCTGACGAAGGAGCAGGTCGTGCAGCTCGATGGCTTCGCCGAGAAGTCGGCGCAAAACCTGCTCGACCGCATCGCCGAGAGCCGTCGCCCGCCGCTGGGGCGATTTCTCTACGCGCTTGGCATCCCGCAGGTAGGCGAGGCGACGGCGGATCTCCTCGCTGCCGATTTCGGCGCCATCGAAAAGCTACGCGCCGCGAGCGAGGCGGATCTGATGAAGGTCGAAGGCGTGGGCCCGAACATGGCCCGGGAAATTCACAAGTACTTTCAGGGCCAGGGAGGCGAGCTGGTCGGCAAGCTGCTGGCCGCCGGTGTCGAACCGCACGCGGTCGAGGCGCCGGGTGAGGGTCCGCTGACCGGCAAGACCTTCGTTTTCACCGGGACGCTCGAGACGATGAGCCGGCCCGACGCGGAGGCGCTGGTCCGGAAGCTGGGCGGGAAGGCGGCCGGAAGTGTGAGCTCCAAGACGACCTATCTGGTTGCAGGGCCGAACGCCGGGTCGAAGCTCGATAAGGCCCAGAAGCTCAAGCTCGCGATCCTTGACGAGGAAGGGTTCCTCGCCCTTGTTCCCAAGTGACCACGACCCTGACATCGGCCCGCCAGACCACGCCGCCGTGGGTTTGGGTGGTGCTGGTTTTCGGCGCTGGGGTGATGCTCGCTTGGGCCTGGTTCATCATCGGGTTTCTGTCTGAGCCGTCCGCGGTGGGACGCATACGCGTCGTGCTGGTGACCTCATCGGCGTATTCGGCGGGCTCGGCCGTCGTCGCCGTGATCGGGGCGATCGGGCTGATTCGTCGTGAGCGATGGGCGGGCACGGTGTCCGTCATTGCTTCGGCTGCCATGACACTGACCGTCGTCGGGGCCATCGCAGGCATTCCAGCGCTGCTCGGTCTCATGTCGCCCCGCCGATCCCAGTAGAGTTTCCCGCCAGATCAACGATTCGGCCGCCGAATGAGCCCGTTCGCCACTGCCAATCGACCGAGTGGCCGCCAAATGAGCGAGTGAAATACGCGGCGGACCTCCGGTGCAGGAAACTTACTTCGTGCCACTTTCTCGAGACGAGGTCCGTCATGTCGCGATGCTCGCGCGCCTGGGTCTCGAGCCGGGCGACGAGGAGTTCTACGCCGAGCACCTGAGCGGCATCCTCGCGCACATCGACCGGCTGCAGCAGCTGGACACCGACGCGATCCCGCCGACCGCTCAGGTCGTGGAGGTCGCTAACCGATTGCGGGAGGACCTGCCACGACCAGGCCTGAGCCAGGCCGAAGCGCTGGCCAACGCGCCGGCCGCGGTGGACGGATTCTTCCGCGTGCCCTCGATCCAGGAAGAGGCTTGAGCGACGCCGGGCGCGCGCAGGGCGCACCTTCCAACTTGACTGCGCTAACGATCACAGAGGCGGCGAAGCTCCTGAGGCTGCACGCGGTCTCGGCGGTCGAGCTCGTGACCGAGCACATCACTCAGATCGAGCGGCTCGACCATCGGGTGAAGGCTTTCCTCCGCCTCACTCCCCAGCTGTGGAAGAAGCAGGCTGAGGACGCCGACGAACGGATCAAGCGGGGCGACATCGGACCGCTGGTTGGAATCCCAATGGCCGTGAAAGACGTGCTCTGCGTGCGTGACGTCGAGACCACAGCCGGCTCGCAGATCCTGCGCGGCTTCAAACCGCCGTATACGGGGACCGCCGTCGCGAGGCTCTTCACCGCCGGAGCCGTGATGCTTGGAGTTACGAACTGCGACGAGTTCGCCATGGGCAGCTCCACCGAAAACTCCGGCTATCACCCGACTCACAACCCATGGGACCTCGATCGGGTCCCGGGCGGAAGCTCAGGCGGCAGCGCCGCGGCCGTGGCGGCGGGAGAGGCGATGATCGCCCTGGGCACCGACACCGGCGGATCGATCCGCCAGCCGGCCGCGCTGTGCGGCGTCGTGGGCATGAAGCCGACCTACGGCCGCGTCAGCCGCTACGGCCTGATCGCTTTCGCGTCAAGCCTCGACCAGATCGGTCCTTTCACGCGATCGGTCGAAGACGCGGCGATTGTGCTCGATGCGATGGCCGGCCATGACCCTCTCGACGCGACCTGCTCCGACCGGCCGAACGACGTGCTTCGCGATCTGGAGGCCGGCGTCAAGGGGATGAGGCTCGGTGTGCCGCGCGAGTACTACGACGTCGAAGGCATCGAGCCCGGCGTGAAGGCGGCGGTGGACAAGGCGATCAAGGCGTTTCGCGACGCTGGCGCGGAGATCGTCGACGTGAGGCTTCCGCACACCGATTACGGGCTCGCCGCGTATTACATCATCGCCCCGGCTGAATGCTCGTCCAACCTCGCGAAATTCGACGGCGTGAAGTACGGAATATTCGCCGAGGACGCACAGAACATTATCGAGGCCTACATGCACACGCGGCGCAAGGGCTTCGGGACCGAGGTCAGGCGGCGCGTGATGCTTGGAACCTACGCGCTTTCGAGCGGCTACTACGACGCGTACTACCTGAAGGCGCAGAAGGTGCGCACGCTGATCAAGCGCGACTTCGACGCCGCTTTCGAGCAATGCGACGCGATCATCAGCGCGACCTCTCCGACCGTCGCGTTTCCCCTTGGCTCCAAGACGCAGAACCCTTTGTCGATGTACCTGTGCGACGTGCTCACGCTTGGCGGCAACCTGGCCGGGCTCCCCGGGATCAGCGTCCCGTGTGGAATGTCCGAGGACTTGCTGCCGATCGGCTTGCAGGTCATGGCTCCACAGTGGCGCGAAGACATCGCGCTTCGGGTCGCACGCGCATATGAGGTCGCGAGCGGGGTGAAGGCGGAGGTGGCTCCGGTTGTCTAGCGGCTGGGAGGTGGTGATCGGCATGGAGGTCCACGTCCAGCCGCGCACGCGCTCGAAGATGTTCTGCGGCTGCGCTGTTGGTCAGCTTGGCGATCCTCCCAACTCCAACGTGTGCGAGATCTGCCTGGGCATGCCGGGCGTGCTGCCGGTAATCAACAAGGCGGCCGTCGAGGCTTGCCTCAAGACGGCGCTCGCGCTGGACTGCGAAATTCCACGTCATACCAAGTTCGACCGGAAGAACTACATGTATCCAGACTTGCCGAAGGGCTACCAGATAAGCCAGTACGACCTTCCGATGAGCATCAACGGCTACCTGGAGCTGGACGGGCGCCGCGTCCGCGTCCGCCGCGTGCACCTCGAGGAGGACACGGGCAAGCTCATCCACGCCGGCGACAAGCTGCAACAGGCGCGGGAATCCTTTGTCGACCTCAACCGGGCCGGCGTGCCGTTGATGGAGATAGTCACCGAGCCTGACCTGCGCTCGGCCGATGAAGCACGCGACTACGCGGTCGCGCTGCGTACGCTGCTGCGCACGATCGGCGCCTCGGAGGCGGAGATGGAAAAGGGCCAGCTGCGGGCTGAGCCCAACATCTCGCTCCGCCGCGCCGGCGCCGAGGAGTTGGGCGTTAAGACCGAGCTCAAGAACATCAACTCTTTCAAGGCCCTACACCGGGCCATCCTTTATGAGGTGGCGCGCCAGACCGAAGTGCTCGACTCGGGTGGCACCGTGGTGCAGGAGACGCGAGGATGGTCGGACGCCGAGCAGCGCACCTTCTCGCAGCGCAGCAAGGAGCTGGCGGAGGATTACCGCTACTTCCCCGAGCCGGACCTGCCTCCGCTGGAGATCGACCCGGCCTGGATTAAGGAGCTTCGCCGCGCCCTGCCGGAGCTGCCGGGCGCGCGCAGGGGGCGGCTGGTTTCCCAGTACGGCTTGCCGGCGGCCGACGCCGCGCTGATCGCCGCGGACCGCGACCTCGCCGACCTGTTCGAGGGCGCCGTGGCCGCCGGGGCGGAAGCCAGGCCAGCGGCCAACTGGATACGGGGTGAGGTGGCCCCCAGCGGCAAGTTCCCAACCCCTGAGCACCTGGCCGAGCTCGTCAAGCTGGTGACAGCGGGAAGCATCACCCGCGACCAGGGGCGAGAGGTGCTGCTCGAGTCGGTCGAGACGGGCCGCGCACCCGCCGACATCGTCGCCGAGCATGGGTTTGCCCAGCTGAGCGACGAGTTCGCCCTACAGGATGAGGTCGAGGCTGTGATGGCGGCCAACCCCAGGGCAGTCGAGGACTATCGCGCGGGCAAGAAGCAGGCGCTGGGCGCGCTCATGGCCGAGCTGAGGAAGCGCGTGCCACACGCCAACCCCAAGCTGGCCAGCGAGCTTCTCATCCGCCTCCTCGGTTAAGCGACAGGACGCCACGACAGCCACGTGCTGTACACGAAGACGCCGGCTCCGATCAGGTAGGCCGCCACTGCGACAGCGATCAAGGCGCCGCCCACGAACTGCGGGACGAATGTGCTAAGCCCGATCGCGACCAGCGACGCAGCCAGACCGATGGCAGTCACGCCCTGGAGGCGAGCCACCGTGGGGGTAACGTGAACGATCGGCCGGAGCATCCAATCTCTCCACCAGCCCGGGAAGCTGCCGACGACGACGAGGTACAGGCCAATTCCAAGCAATGGCCCGCCCACTGCATAGGAAAGCCCAAGCACCACCCACCCCACGGCGGGCCATTCTAGCCGTCCGCCCCCCGGCGGCATTCCACACTTTTGGCGCCAAAAGAGCGTTTTCAAGCGGGCAATTTCGCTCTTTTGGCGCCGAACGTGCGCTTGGAGGGCTCCGGTCACCCGGTAGCCTTGTCAACCGTGCCCCTCCCGCCTGACCTCCACGTGCACACCGAATGGTCGTGGGACGCCGCCCATGGCTCGATGGAGCGCAGCTGCGAGCGGGCACTGGAGATCGGGCTCCCGGGGATTGCCTTCACGGAGCATGCCGACTTCGTAGTGATCCACAAGGGGCAACGTCCCAT
>JALYSJ010000121.1 GCA_030854855.1 Candidatus Dormiibacterota bacterium | reverse complement strand
GGATACTTCGCGGCAAGCTTCACGACGGTGCGCTCGAGCGCTTCTCGGGAGCTCACGACGCGGCTCTGCCTGGAGGCCAGCGCCGACAGCTGCGCGCCTCGCGGGCGGCTGCGGAAGTAGGCGAGCGACTGCTCGCGACTCAGGCGGCGGACGGTCCCCGAGATGCGGACCTGGTGATGGGTCGCGAACCAGTAGAAGACGACGGCGGCGCGCCTTTCGCGCGCCAGTTCGCGGCCCTTGCGGCTTTCGTAGTTCGAATAGAAGAGAAAGGATCCGTCCTGGATTCCTTTGTAGAGAACCATGCGCGCCGATGGACCTGAGTCGCCGGTCGTGGCGAGGGCCATCGCGTCAGGCTGCGGTACGCCGGCGTCCTGCGCCTCGCGATACCAGCGCCGGAACAGCGTCAACGGATCGGCCGGTGCTCTGCCTGCCAGAAGCGGCAATCTACGGACCGGCTTCTTGAGGGACGTACTTGCGCAGCTGCTCGAGGGCCGCTCGCTGAAGGCGTGAAACGTGCATCTGGCTGATGCCAAGCCGCCGCGCGATCTCCGACTGCGACATCTGCTCGTAAAACCTCATCGCCATGATCGCCCGCTCGCGCGGAGTCAGGTGCTCCATCGCGCGGTCGAGGACGTCACGCATCTCGACGCGGTCAAGCTCGGGGTCCGGGCTGCCGATCTGCTCAGCGATCGCGCGGCTGTCCTGGCCGTCGCCAGTGGCAACAGGCTGATCCAGCGACAGCGGCATGTAGGCCGGGCCCATCTCGATGGCCTCTGTCACGTCATCAGGCGTCACCCCGAGCCGTTCGGCAAGCTCGGAAACGGTCGGCTCGCGCCCGAGCTCGTTCTTCATCTGCTCGTTGACGCGAACCACCGACTGGTGGAGCTCTTGAAGGCGGCGAGGAAAGCGGATGGCCGTGCCCTTGTCCCGAAAGTGCCGCTTGATCTCACCCGCGACCGTCAGCGTGGCGAAGGTGGTGAATTCGAATCCAAGGTCGGGGTCGAAGCGCTCGATGGCCTTGATCAGCCCGAGATAGCCGACCTGCACGATGTCGTCGAGCGGCTCGCCGCGGTTCTGGAACTTGCGGGCGAGGAAGTAGACGAAGTCGTGGTATCCATTGACCAGCTGCTCGCGGATCCGATCTTTCTCGGCGGGATCGGTGGTGTCCCGATAACGTCGATGGAGCGCCCGCAGCTCCTCGCGAGGAATCCGCTGTTGTGCAGCCACTTATGACTAGTGTCCTGCTTCAGGGCGCAGACGGTTTGGCGGTCAGCCTGCCAGGTACTTGACCATGCGGAAGCTGACATGCCCGGTTTTGGGCTCGACCTGAGGCCGGAAGTCGTCCACGAAGCAACGGATCATCTCGTACGCGAGCCTCTGCAGCTCGGGGTCGACCGCGACGTCGTGCTTCGGCGCCGGGCGGGCGTTGCCGCTCGGCATCAGTTCGACGTCGACCACCAACGCCCTGTCGGTGGCGAAGTACGTCAGCTTGAGGTCGGCCAGTGAGCCGAGCTCGTCGGCGGCCGCGATCGCGCTGTCGCAGGCCTGAGTGAGCGCGATGGTCAGCTCGTCCAGGTCGACAAGGCTGAAACCCATCTGGCCGCCCAGCGTTGTGGCCACCCTCTTGGCGACCGGAATGAACGCCGAGGACGCCGGGATCTTGAGCTCAGCTAGGTTGCGCTTTGCCACTTCTCGCTAGCTACCCCTCTTCCTTTATTCCTTGCCGTCCGCCTGCTGCTGCATCTTGCGCATGGCAGACGTTTCCAGTTCTTCGCGCTTGCGCTTGGCGGCGGCGACGCCATCCTGGATCGCCTTGCCGACAGGGTGCTCGGGGTCGGTGACGATCTCCCTTGCGCGCTGCGCGGCGGTCCTGGCGCGCTGCACCGGCTCGCTACCGCTGAGCTCGATGGTCTTGCTGCGAAGGCTGTCGACTTGCGCTCGCCCGGGGCCTGACGCGATGTAAGCGCCCGCTGCAAGACCGATCAGCCCGCCGAGGATGAACCAACCGAATCCACCGCCACCGCCTCCACCGTTTCGCTCGTCAGCCATCTTTACCTCCTGGTTACAGTGCGAACAAGACTCTCACCTGCCACCTGCACGCCGTGGACCGCGGACCTGATGCTGCGACCCACCGCCGCCGCGCCGCCGCCCGCCGTCCGGAGACCGACGTTCACGCCGGCCGTGATGTCGTTGACGTTGCCGAGCGTCTGCCGCACTTCGGGCAGCGTCTCCGTCAATCCCTCATTGGTTGTCTTCAAAATCTCCTCCACGGCTCCAAGCGTTCCGCGCAGTCTGATCAGGACCGCGGCCAGGGCCAGCGCCACCACCAGGGCGGCCACCCCGAACGCGAGCCACATGAAGCTCTGACTGCTCAGACCACTCATCGAGTCAATACCCCTTGCTCCCAAGCTGCAAACACACCAGCAATCTTAAGTTGGCGCGCCGGGCTTGCTCGATTTCGGTTCCTTTGGTTCCTTCGGCTCGCGGCTCGGGCGCGGCACAAAGCGCGCCAGCGGCTGGAGCAAAAGGGCGAAGACCGCCGCCGGCAGCATGTTCGCCTGTCCCAACCGGAGCGACGGAAGGCCAATGTAGTCCCACAGCTGGCCAAGCGCAGACCCGATCGCGGTCATGAGCAATATCGGCAAATAGGCGCGCTGTCGATATCTCAGGAAGGCGAAGAAGACCTGGGACAGGATGAGCGCGACCAGGACCGCCACGATCAGGCCCGGGGGGATCAGGTTCACGAGCAGGACGCTCCCAAAGGTGCTCCCTCCGGGTCACGGGGGTGGGTTGTCCTGAGCGAGCTCAGGTGGGTCCCCTGCCATGGCTCTCCAAGTCCCGTCGAGCGGGCATTTGGTCGGCTATCCGGACGCCGGGGTCCCTAATGCTGTCTAGTTGGGCAACGCGCACATCGCCCGCAGCCCTTCGGGAGCCAGCCAATATTACGAGGCGGGCTTTGGACACGCCACTGTAAGACGGATCGACGGATCGACCGCTTTCATTGGCGCGTCTTCGGAGGAACCACTTTTATGTGCAGTTCTTCAAGCTGCGATGCGTCGACGGGGCTCGGCGCACCGAGCATCAGATCCTGGTGACTTTGCGTCTTCGGAAACGCGATCACGTCACGGATGTTCTCAGTGCCCGCGAGCATCATCACTATGCGATCGATTCCCGGCGCGATGCCTCCGTGAGGCGGGACGCCGTACTCGAACGCATCCAGAAGATGGCCGAAGCGCTCGCGGATCGACTCCCGCGAATGGCCGAGGATCTCGAAGACCTTTTCCTGCAGACCGCGATCGTGAATGCGGATGCTGCCGCCGCCCAGCTCGTAGCCATTGCAGACGATGTCGTAAGCGTGGGCCCGAACATCGTATGGACGCTCGTCGATGAAAGCGAGGTCGTCCTCCATTGGTGAGGTGAAGGGATGGTGGCCATAGGTCAGCTTGCCTTCGTCGTCTTCCTCGAACAGATACATCGGATAGACCCACAGGAAGCGCCACTCGTTTTCGCGGATCAACTTGCGGTTGCGTGCCACCTGCTGCCGGACGAGACCAAGCACCTTCTCGGCGCGCCGCCGCTTGTCCGCGACGATCAACACGAGGTCATCAGGGCCCGCCTCGGTCGCGCGTCTGATCCCGGCCATCTCTGACTCCGAGACGAACTTGTCAAGCGGGCCGGGCAGCCACGCGAGTCCCTTGGCCCCTGCTCCTTTGGCGATCGTCGATAGGTCATCCAGCTCACGGCGGGTCATTTCCTTTCCACCGGGAACCGCGAATCCGCGGACGACACCTCCGTCCGCAATCACCGTCTTGAAGACTTGAGCTTGCGTGTTCGCCAGGACCTCACCGAGGTCAGCGATCACGAGGTCGTAGCGCAGGTCGGGCTTGTCGGTGCCGTATCGGAGGAGGGTCTCTTTCATGTCCAGGCGCGGGAATGGCGTGACCAGGTCCACGTCGAGGATCTGTTTCCAGATCCGCGCCCACAATCCTTCGATGAGCGTGAAGATGTCCTCCTCGTCGCAAAAGGACATCTCGAGGTCGAGCTGTGTGAACTCGAGCGCGCGATCAGCGCGCAGATCCTCATCCCGCAGACATCGGGCAATCTGGTAGTAGCGCCCAAGGCCGCTGACCATCAACAGCTGTTTCAGCTGCTGCGGTGACTGTGGCAGCGCGAAGAACTCGCCAGGATGCAGGCGAGACGGGACGATGAAATCGCGCGCCCCTTCCGGCGTTCCCTTGACCAGCAGTGGCGTTTCGACCTCGATGAACTCGTGCTCATCCATATAGGCGTGGATGATCTTGTTCACGCGATGCCGCAGCTCGAGGATGCGCTGCATTCGGGGACGCCGCAGATCCAGATAGCGGTACTTGAGGCGGACGCCTTCGTCGGCGCTCGTGTCATCTTCGATTGGAAACGGAGGGGTCTTGGCACGCGAGATGATCGCCAGTTCCGACGCCTCGACCTCGACTTCACCAGTCGGCATCGCAGGATTCTCGGAGCCCGCCGGACGGCGCCCGACAACGCCTGTCACCTGCACGACAAACTCGAGCCGCAGGTTCGCTGCGACGGTTCGCGTCTCGGCTGACTTGAACACCACCTGGACCGCGCCCCAGCGGTCGCGCAGGTCGATGAAGATCAGCCCTCCGTGGTCCCGGCGGCGGGCGACCCAGCCGTAGAGCTTGACCTCGCGGCCCTCATCCGCGGCGCGGAGCGAGCCGCAGTGGGGCGCGGTGAACCCGCTCACGAGAGTTTCGCCGGGAGATCCGCCCAGGCGACTTCTACCTGCTCCCCGCTCGCCATCTCTTTGAGTTGAGCCGTGCTTCGCTTGGCATCTTCCTCGCTCAGGAGGATCACCCACCGCGCACCGAGCTTGTTGGCCGAGCGCATCTTGGCGCGCAAGCTCTTCCGCTCGTAGTCGACCGCCACCGACCGCACCGTCCGGCAGATGCGCGCAACCTCCGAGGCGGCGACGTCGATGTCGCCGTCGGCAAGCACGACCACCTCGGCGGAAGGACTCGCGATCACCTCCGCCCCAGTCGCGGCCATCAGCTCGGTGACGCGATCCAAGCCGGCGGCAAAGCCGACGCCGGGTGTGGACGGCCATCCTTCGGCTTCGGCGAGGCCGTCGTATCGCCCGCCTGACGCTAGCGCGTCCTGCTGCCCCGTCGCGCCGGCCGGATAGAACTCGAACACAGTGCGGGTGTAATAGTCCAGGCCGCGGACCACGTGCGGATTGAGCTCGTACACGATGCCTCCCGCATCCAGGAGGAGCCTGACCTCCCTCCACGCCGCGGCGCACTCGACGCAAAGGTGGTCGGTGATCCTCGGGGCTGCCGCCTTGAAGGGCTGGCACTGCTCGACCTTGCAGTCGAGCAGCCGAAGGGGATTCGTCTCCAGCCTCCGCTGGCAGTCGCCGTGCAGCTGCTCTTTGAGTGGGCGGTAGTAAGCCTGCAATCGCTCGAGGTAGGCCGGACGGCACTTTGCGTCCCCAATTGAGTTCAGCTCCAGCCGGAGTTCGCCGAGGCCGACCTCGCGAAGCCAGGACGCGGCTAGCTCGATGACCTCGGCGTCGAGCGCCGCGAGGGGACTTCCAATCGCCTCGATGTTGAACTGAAAGAACTGCCGGTAGCGTCCCTTTTGAGGGCGGTCGTAGCGGAACATCGGGCCGATCAGGTAGAGGCGCGCCGGCTGCGGACTTTGGTTCAGCCCGCCTTCGAAATAGGCGCGCACGACTCCGGCGGTGGCCTCCGGCCGTAGTGCCAGGTGCCGGCCGCCGCGATCCTCGAATCGGTAGACCTCCTTGGCCACCGCGTCGGTCTCCTCACCCACTCGTTCGATGAGCTCGGCGTGCTCGATCAGTGGCG
>JALYSJ010000119.1 GCA_030854855.1 Candidatus Dormiibacterota bacterium | reverse complement strand
CGGTCCGGCCTCTCTCTGCCAGCCAAAGGGCTTCGGTTCCGGTGCCGCAGCCCACGTCAAGAAGCGTGGAGCCGCTCGGAAACGTGCTCTCCAGGATCGCCAGCGATCGCCGGCGCATCAATTGCATAATCGGGTTGTCCGCCTCGCGGCGGTCGTACTCAGAGGCCTGGGTATCGAAGTAGGTCACGTCACACCTTTGATCTCCCTCTCCCCCTCGGGGAGAGGGTCGGGGTGAGGGGCTTAAGCTGGCGCTTGCCTCTGGCTGAGGCGCCCGCACCGTCTTTCGGCGACCGAAAGGTGCTAGGGAGCCAATGACAAAAATTGCTGCCAGCCCGTTTTTCGTGGCCATGTTGAACAGCTCTTGAGCAACCGAGAATTCGCCAGGGTGGTCGAACAGGTTGGGGTGGAAGCCGTAGGCGATCCAGCCGAGAAACAGCAGGCTCCACGCGATCAACAAACCCGGATGAGGTCGAACTCCGGCCACGTACGTGGCGACGACCCAGCCCGCCATTGAGAAAGTCAAAAAGAAGAGATGCATCGCGTCATGCCGGCCGTAGGCAGTGCCGACGGCCTGGTACACGATCTCGAATGCGCTCACCCAGCCCATCCCCGTTACGAAGGCGAGCAGAGGTGAGCGCCGCACCCAGGTCACGATCACAAGGGTTGCGATGAACGTCAGCACTGTGCTGAGCCTGATCGCCGGCAGGAGCGGGAAGAGCACCCAGACGCCGCTCATCGCAACACCCTCAGGAGGGAATCTGTGGCGAATTCGAACGCTCGGGCTGCCGGGCGCAGGCGCATCCGGTTGAGGCGATGCTGAATCGCTCCCTTGAGGATTGCCGCCCGCAGCTTGTGCTCCGAGAAATCGGTGTTGAACAGCAGCCTGTTGTGCCTGACCTTGTGCCATTCACCGTGCTGGCGCCGCGCGCGCACTCGCTCGTAGAAGCCTGTGCCCGGCAACGGATACGCAATCGTGTAGCTCACGTAATCGAGCGGCAGGCTGCTCGAGAAGTTAATGCTCCGGATCAGTGACTCGGTGGTTTCGCCGAGGTATCCGACCATGAAGAAGCCCGCCGCCTTGATGCCTGCCGCGACGCAGGCTTCGACTGCTGCCCGAGCTTGGTCGGGAGTGATGCCCTTCTTCATCTCCTTCAAGACGTTTTCGTCGCCGGATTCGATACCGAAGAAGATCCGCGTGCAGCCCGCGCGGCGCATCTGCTCGAACAGCGCCTGATCGACGTGAGTGACCCGGCTCAGGCATTCCCAGGTGAGTGGAAGGTGCGCCTCTTCGATCGCCTCGGCAAGCTCGAATGTCCGCTTGTAGTTGAGCGTGAAGAGGTCGTCCGACATCCAGATGTGGTCGTAACCGTGCTCGGCGATCTCGCGCATCTCGGCGATCACCGATTCCACGGGTCGCGCGCTGAACAGGTCGCCGAACACCGACTTGTGGCAGAAGTCACATCGGAAAGGGCAACCGCGTGTTGACATCAATGGGGTCGTTGCCTCCCCCCAGTGCCGGCGCCAGTACTGGATGTACTGAGCGTTCGGAATGTCGCCTCGGTACGGCAGCGGCAGGTGTGACATCTCCTTGGTGCGGACCCGCGTCGCGCCGCGGACGATCTCTCCATCGCGCTTGAAGACAAGGCCCGCGATCTCCTCGAAGCGTCGGTCGTCGAGGTGCTCCATGATCCGGACGATTGTTTCCTCGCCCTCGCCCACCGCCACGAGGTCGAATTGGTCAACGAATGTCTCGGGCTCGCCCGAGGGGTAGGGACCGCCGACGACCGTCAGCGCCTTGCCGCGCACCTGTGCGGCGAGCGACAGCGCCTCGTCCTGCATCGTGATCATGCAATAAATGCCGATCACCGCCGGGCGCAGCCGGTCGATCTCGGCCAGGACCTCGCTGCGCTCCATAAAGGTGTGGTCGATGTGCCGCACGCGGTAGCCGGCGCGGCGCAGCGAGGCGCTCAGGTACATGAGCCCGAGCGACGGCATGATCCAGTGGCGGCCCTTGGCTGGTGCTCGCTGCGGGTAGACGAGAACAACATCCGCTGGGTCCATTGATTCCTCCAGGTTCATCGCGCGGGCTGCACGGTGATGTGATAGGTGACAGAGGCGGGCGGCTTCTCGAAGAGATAGTCCAGGCCCGCCCAATCAAGTCCGGGTGGAGAGAGCTCCCGGCCGCCATAAAGCTGAGCGCCCGAAAGTGCGGCAACCGACCACTCGACACCGAACGCCGCCGTGCGCAATCGCGCCCAGGAGCCTTCGACCGCGATCCATCGACCGAACGCCGGACCGATGAACGTGTGGCCGTTGTAGGCGAAGTCGTCGAACGCGGCTGACTGCTCGTTCAGGATTCCCAGCTGCGTGTAACCAGGTGCGAGGTCGACGATGCGTACTTCGACCAGCAGGCCATCCCTGTCAACCTTGTAGGTGACATCGATGCGTCCGCGCGACGCGATCGGGCGGTAGCCGTGCGCCGCGTCAACGCCGATCTCGTCGAGCATGAATGTCCGCTTCCACATCGTGTTGCCGGCCGTCGAGACATCGAGCGTGCTGGCGGTGCGCGAGTACACCCACCCGTCCGGGTAGTGCACCATCGGCAGCCCAAATCCCATGCCCTCGCCGGTGATGTCAACGCCCGCAGCACGCAACGCCAGACCTTTGGCCAAGACGGCGGTCTTGCCTTGCGCAGGCATGGGCAAAATGACAGCGCTTACCCCGGGGTATATCGATTGCGTCGTGAGCGCGTCGTCGAGTCGGTAGGCGTAAACGCGTTTGCCGGCCGGCGCTTGATAGTTCCTTTGATCGCCCAGTGGCTCGAAAGGACGGCTCGCCTTGCCCACCACGAGTTCGGGAAACACAGTGGTCGCGCGGTAGTAGCTGATGTCCTCGAGGACCAGCTCTGTGACTCGATGCGTGCGCATCCATGCGATCGCCTGCGTCCGATCGAGAGGGAGGTTTTGCGAGCCGGCCAGGTTGATCGGAAGCCTGCCGCTGTAGTACGCCGCCACCGGCGAATCCGTCATCAAGACACCGTGGCCCTCGCTGGCAGCTTTGCCAGCCGCAATGAGCCCGGCGTTGTTCGCGGCGAACCCCAGGAACACGGGCAGGAAGGCGACGGCGAGCAATCCGCTTGCTGCCACCGCAGTCAGCCGGACCACGCTCAAGTGGCGGTCGAGAGCAGCGGCGGCGAGAAGGGCCAGGGCAGGCAGCGCGGGGTAGAGGTAGCGGTGGCTGCCGGTGTAGGCGCCGACAGCCACGAGCCCGAACACGACGGCTAGGTAAGCGAGAGCGGGTACATGGACAAAGCGCAGCGTCCTTCCATCCATCGCCGAGCCTCGGTTCCACAGCGCCGTGAGCAGCCCGATTCCGCCGAGCGTAAATAGGGGTAGGGCAGCCAGTCCGAATCCGGTAGCCAGCTCGGCCAACCGGCCGATCATTCCTCCCGGGATGCTTCCTCGGGCAGCCGCCGAGGCGACCTCCAGCGAGCCGCGCGCCATAGAGTGACTCACGGGGGCGAAGCCGAGCTGGAGGAAGACAAGCACGGCGATCGCCGGCATCGCCCACGCGATCGCGGGTTTCCAGCTCCACATCGCTCGTTGGCGCCACCAATCGAGAGCCGCGAAACCGGCCACGGCGGCGACCCAGATCCAGGCTTTGGTCGCAGTCAGGCATGCGAGCACGGCGAGCACCGCCGCCACCTTCGTGCGTCCGCGGACTGCCGCGAGTGCGCCGGCTGTGAGCAGCGCGGTCAGGAGCGGCTCGGCGACCGCGGATCCGGAGGTGAAAAGAAAGACAGGATTGAGCGACAGCAGTGCGACAG
Organism: Candidatus Dormiibacterota bacterium; assembly: GCA_030854855.1. Taxonomy (GTDB): domain Bacteria; phylum Chloroflexota; class Dormibacteria; order Dormibacterales; family Dormibacteraceae; genus Palsa-870. The sequence goes on along the minus strand of JALYSJ010000119.1, from coordinate 5,395 downwards.
CAACTCGCGCCTGGCGCACGTTAGGTGCAAGGGCGTAGACGCAGGCGAGGGTGATGACGCCGAGCAAGGCGCCAAGCGCTTGCAAAGCGCCGAGCTGCCACAGCCCGAGCACGCGCAGCACCGCGGCCGCGAGCACGTGATACCCCGGCAGCCAGGTATCCTCCATTCCGAACAACGGATCGTGGAGATACCCGGTCGACGCGAGATTCGCTGCTATCAGCCAGTGTCCATAAGCGTCCTCGAATGGCTGTGGCACTTGCGCCGCGCCCAGCAAAAGCAGCGCGCACAATCCGAGCAGGCCAAACATCGGTCCAGTGGCCTGGAGCCGCGCCAGGGCGCGCCGCCCGAGGTTGCGCAACGCGAGCACCTCCAGGGCGTTGACCGCGCTGAGTGAAGCCAGCGTGAGAAAGCCAAGCGTGAACATGCTTGCGTACGCGGCCGGCAGCCACTGATGCTTCGCGACCGCTAGAGGGACTAGGGCGAGCGCTCCCATTCCGAGCGCCGCCTCCGCAAGCGCGAGCGGATCACCCACCCTGACGTACGCCTGGTCGCGCCACTCCTGGCCCCGCTTCTCGATCCCGTGCTTGGGTGTTCGAATGAACTTTCCGCCGCGCCTGGTCGCACGGGCGAGAGCGACCGTTGCTGTCAGCGACATCCCGGCGCCGACCACCTGGCAGAGGAGAGAGGGAAGGCCGGACCACCATGGGCGCCCGAGGCGCGTTTGCGCGACGATGAACCCGACCCACGGCGAGACGGCGATCATGACCACGAGCGCCGACGTGGTGACAACCTGCCACGAGAGACCGTTTGGGCCGATCGTGAGCAGCAGCGCCGGGTAGCAGATCAGCTGCAGCAGCATCAGCGGACCGACGGCATATGCCAGCAGGTGAATGGTCGCCTGAAGCTTGACCGCGGCCCGACTGCGGCCGCGCAGTACAGGCACGAGCAGCCTGAAGGCGCACTGGAAGCTCCCCGTCGCCCATCTCGACTGTTGACGGCGGTAGGCGTCGATGGAGACTGGAAGCTCCTCGGGAACGACGAGATCTTCCAGATAAATCGCGCGCCAGCCGCGGAGCTGCGCTCGATAGCTCAGGTCGAAGTCCTCCGTGAGTGTGTCGGCGTTCCAACCCCCGGAGTCGTCGATCGCGGTGCGCCTCCAGACTCCAGCCGTGCCAGTGAAGTTGGTGAAATATCCCGAGGCTGCGCGCACCGCCTGCTCGATGAGAAAGTGGAAGTCGATTGCCAGCGCCTGCAGCCTGGTGAACCACGAATAGCCCTCGTCGAGGTGGCCCCACCTCGCTTGCGCGAATCCCACGGACGGATCGTCGAACGCGCCCATGATGCGGCGGAGAAAATCTTGCGGAGGCACGAAGTCCGCGTCGAAGATCGCGATGAACGGAGCCGCCGTGAGTGTCAGGCCGTAGGCCAGAGCGCCCGCCTTGAAGCCAGACCGCGTTCTCCGTCTGACATGGATCACCTGCACTCCCTTGAGGCGCCACATTGCCGTGCGTCGCGCGACGATCGCGGTTGTGTCGTCGTCTGAGTCGTCGAGAACCTGAATCTCGAATCGTTTGCGCGGCCAGTCCAGCTCGCATACCGCGTCGAGTACGCGCTCTGCCACGTAGCGCTCGTTGTAGACCGGAATCTGGACGCAGACCAGCGGCTCGCGATTGCGCATGACCTCGCGCTTGGGTCCCGCGGGCAATCGTGTCGCGCGCCAGGTCAGGTAGAGGAGGTTCATCCCGAAGGCGCACAGGAGGACGCTGGTGACGGTGAGTACCCCGACGGTGAACGACAGGATCAATCGGAGCACCTGTCGAACAAGGCGTATGGGTGCATGGTCGAGCGGACATACGCGACGCGCGCGAGTGCATCGGGGCGTTTACGGCGGGTCCACTGCATGTATCGCCAGGCGCTCTCGCCGAGTAGCCGCGCGGTGCCGTCGAGCGCGCTAGGGAACAGCGATAAGGGCAGGCGGCGGGCAGGTGGATCGATGAGCAGTGGTGCAGGTTTGCCCGCGAGCTGTGGAAAGTGCTCCAGCAAAGCGGGGTTGGCGTGGATCACGTCCCGGATTGCACTGAGACCGAAGACGGGCTCTGCCATCAAGAGCTCGAACGCCATGTTCTCGTCCTGACGCTCAAGCGGCATGCACTGCGAGAGCTCCAGGATGAGGTTCGCGGTCATCAGGCGCGGTGCCAGCGGACGTCGAGTGAGGTCGTCGACTGGCTTTGCACGGTGCGCGAGCGCGTGGATCAGACCGAGCGTGTTGACCGCTACATAGGCGAGATGCCGGTGGCCGTCATCGACTATCAAATTCAAGTCCACATCGTCTGAGTTTCGAAATCCGCCGCTGGCAAGCGAGCCGGCGATCGAGACGCCGCGGATGAACGGCGCAAACGTCACCAGCGTCCGCACGAAGCGCAATGTCATGGAGACGTATCCGGCGGCATCGACGTCGTGTCCTCGGGCTCGCGATCGAATCTCGCCCACCCGCTGCGTATCCGCGAGATCGAAGACCAGGTCGTCCGCCAGGCATAGTTCCGGATCTGCTGCCACCGACCACCGGACCTCGTCCGCTGAGAGAGGACCGCCGATGCACACTCTGGCGAGACGTCTGGGGCTCAAGGCGTACCCGCGGCTCGCGAGCAGCCTCACCGTCCGCCGGATGCGATCCGGCGTGGCTGTTGATCGGATGGGCATCAGGCCGACCAAAGGGCGCCTCCCAACTGTGGTGAACGCGGACTCGGGATTCAGACGCGGCCGGAACCGGCCGCGCCTTCGAGGCGCGCCTCGAATGGGATTACGGGGGCGGGTTACGATTCAGATGATCAGAAGCAAGCTCAATGAGGAGTCGAGATGACCGCCGACGGACACTTCCGAGTCCCCACCCCAGTCAACGAGCCGGTGCGCCAGTACGCTCCCGGTGACCCCAACCGCGTGACGCTGAAGGCCCGGCTGGCGGAGCTCACGGACGCCCGGACAGAGGTTCCGATGCAGATCGGTGGCGAGCGCAGGTGGGGGGCGTCGAGAGCTGACATCCGAGCTCCCCATCGCAAGGAGCTCAGCATCGCCGAATTCGCGGTGGGCGCTCCCAAGGATTTCGACGACGCCATCGCGGCAGCGCTCAAAGCGCGCCGGGCATGGGCCGCGACCTCCTACCACGAACGGGCAGCCGTTCTCCTGCGGGCGGCATCGCTCTTGGCGGGTCCCTGGCGGGACACTATCAACGCGGCCACGATGCTGGGCCAGTCGAAGACCGTCCACCAGGCCGAGATCGATGCGGCCTGCGAGTCCGTGGACTTCTGGAGGTACAACGCCTTTTTTGGCGACCAGCTCCTGACCCAGCAGCCAGCCAGCGACGGCACTGCATGGAACCGGCTCGAGTACCGGCCTCTCGAGGGGTTCGTCTTCGCCGTCAGCCCGTTCAACTTCACGTCCATCGGCGCCAACCTGCCGACCGCGGCTGCTCTTATGGGCAACACCGTCGTCTTCAAGCCTGCGACGCAGACGCTGCTGGTGAGTCACTTCTTGATGGAGATCCTCAACGAGGCGGGTCTGCCGCCAGGCGTGATCAACATGGTGAGCGGCAGCGCCTCGAAGATCTCAGAACAGGTGCTGGGCCACAAAGACCTTGCGGGCATCCACTTCACCGGCTCGACCGACGTGTTCCAGGGCATGTGGCGGACGGTGGGGCAAAACGTCGACCACTATCGCACGTATCCGCGGCTGGTCGGCGAGACCGGAGGCAAAGACTTTGTGATCGCTCACGAATCGGCCGACTCGGATGCGCTGCGCACCGCGTTGATTCGCGGCGCTTTCGAATACCAGGGACAGAAGTGCTCAGCCGCGTCCCGCGCCTACATCCCGCAATCAATGTGGAAGAAGATGCGGTCCGAGATGGCCGACGAGGTCGAGGCCATCACGCAGGGCGATGTGGCGGACTTCCGCAACTTCATGGGCGCGGTGATCGACGGCAACGCGTACTCGAAGCACATGACTGCGATCGAGCTCGCTCGCAAGTCCGACGTTGCGAAGGTCGTCGCCGGAGGCAAGGGCGACGACAAGGTGGGATGGTTCGTGCGTCCGACCGTCATCGAAACCACGGACCCGGACTTCAAGCTTTTGAAAGAGGAGCTGTTCGGGCCAATCCTGACGATCTATCCCTACGCCGACGGCAAGTTCGATGACACGCTCGAGCTCGTCGACCGCACGAGCCCATACGGGCTGACAGGTGCGATCTTCGCGCGCGACCGGCAGGTGATCCGCAAGGCGTCCGAAACCCTCGTCAACGCCGCGGGCAACTTCTACATCAACGACAAGCCGACTGGCGCTGTGGTCGGCCTGCAACCGTTCGGCGGCGCGCGAGCCTCAGGCACCAATGACAAGGCGGGATCGATCCTCAACCTGATCCGTTGGACCAGCCCGCGGACGATCAAGGAAACCTACGCTCCGCCCACCGATCACCGCTATCCTTACATGGACGCCGAGTAAGGGAACGACCCTTGGGGGCGAACGTCCAGGTTGCGGCCGAAGACGGCGTGATGACGATCACCATCACCAGGCCGCAGGCGCGCAACGCGATCGACGCGGAGACGGCCGCCGCCCTGGCCGATGCCTTTCGGCGCTTTGAGGAGGACGCCAACCTTGCCGTTGGGGTGCTGACCGGGGCGGATGGCCACTTCTGCGCGGGCTTCGATTTGAAAGCGCTGGCCGCGGACTCTCCAAATCGATTGTCGGAAACGGGTGACGGTCCGATGGGGCCAACCCGGATGTCGTTGAGCAAGCCGGTGATCGCGGCGATCGAAGGCTACGCAGTCGCCGGCGGGCTCGAGCTTGCCCTCTGGTGCGATCTGCGCGTCGCCGCAACCAACGCGACGCTAGGCGTCTTCAACCGGCGCTTCGGCGTGCCGCTCATCGATCTCGGCACAATCCGGCTTCCTCGGTTGATCGGCCAGGGCCGGGCCCTGGACTTGATCCTCACCGGACGTCCGGTAGCAGCCAAAGAGGCGCTGCAGATCGGCCTCGTGACAAGACTGGTCCAACCGGGTCGCGCACTTGCGGAGGCAACGAAAATGGCGCGCGAGATCGCCGCGTTTCCAATCGGTGCGCTGCAAGCAGATCGACGCAGCGTCCTGAATCAGTGGCCCCTCAGTCTCGAAGATGCAATGAAGGCTGAGTATCGAGGTGGCCTCGACGTGCTTGCATCCGGCGAACCTCATGAAGGCGCCCGTCGTTTTGCGGAAGGCGCCGGGCGTCACGGGAGTTGAATGACTGATGGTAGACCCGGTAATCCAGGCTGGCATGCCGATGTTCTTTTTGTCCGGCGCCCTGTTCCCTCTCAACAACCTGCCGGGCTGGATGACGGTGCTGACAAGGCTCGACCCGGCCTCGTACG
>JALYSJ010000110.1 GCA_030854855.1 Candidatus Dormiibacterota bacterium | reverse complement strand
TGCCCGGCCAGGCCCGCGGCGACCCCGACCCAACCGAGGGCGAAGACCTGGTAGGGGACCCACGGACCGACTCCGCCGCCGGCGATGGCGGAGACGAGGATGGAGAAGGCGCCGGCGAGGAATCCGAACGAGGTGCCGAAGACGTAGCCCGCGCAGAGCACCAGGAAGTAGATGGGATTGAAGCCGCCGATGCCTTCGATGACGGCGAGGCGCAGGGCGGTGTCGATGGCGGCGATCGCGGCGAGGAGGGCGACCGCGCGGGAGTCGAGCTCGCGGGTGCCGGCCTCGACGAGGAGCAGGCCGGCGACGCAGCCGATGGTGAGGGCCCAGGCCGGGGTGTTGGCGGGGAGGCCCGAGCCGATGAAGGGCCAGCAGAAGAGGGCGAGGCCGGCGAGCGAGACGAGGCCGACGGGCAGGCTGCGTTTCATGTCACGGTGCCGTTGGAGACTTCGAGGACGCGGTCCGCGAGGGCTGTTCGGAGGTCTTCGTCGTGGGTGGCGAGCACGATCGCCGACCCGCGGTCGCGGAGGTGTTCGATCAGCTTGATGAGGGCGTCGCGGGCGCCTGCGTCCATGCCGCGCGTGGGCTCGTCGAGAAGGACGAGCGCGGGATTGCCGGGCAGGACCGCCGCGAGCGCGGCCCGCTGGCGCTCGCCGCACGAGAGATCGCGTGGGTAGCGGTCGGCCACTTCCGTAAGTCCAAGTCTCTTGAGGATGACGTCGGGTTCTTCGGCGTCGTTGGCGCGGTCGAGGGTGAGCGTCACCTCGGATCTGAGCGTGGGCCGGTGGAGGAGGGCGATCGGGTTCTGGGGGAGATAGGCGATGCGGCCCGGGCGGCGCTCTACCTTTCCCGTGGTTGGGGCCAGCGCGCCGGCGATGACCCGGAGCAGGGTGGTCTTGCCGCCGCCGTTGGGGCCGGTCAGCGCGACCACCTCACCCTGGCGGCCTTCCAGGTCGAGCGCGTTGAGGATGAGGTGTGAGCCGAAGCCGGCGGTAACGCGGTCCAGCGTCCACGCAACCGGACCGGTGCTTGGCCTCGCTCGTGGCGCGACGGTTGGTTTGGGTGGGGTCTCCGCGCCGCTAGTTACCCGACCATCTTTGACAGTGAGCAGGGCGGCGGCGGCGCGCCGCAGGCGCTCCAGGCGGTGCTCAGCGATGAGGACTGCGCGGCCCTGCTGGACAAGGCGCGTAGCGGCCTCCAGCACCATCCCAGAGCCCTGCGGGTCGAGCTGCGACGTAGGCTCGTCGAGGACCACCAGGCGGGGTCGCATGGCGAGCGCCGAGGCAATCGCCACGCGCTGGCGTTCGCCGCCGCTGAGGGTGCGCACAGAGCGTCCTTTGAGGTGGGCGATGCCCGCGTCAAGCAGAGCTTCCTCGACTCGGTCGGCCATCTCGGGTGGTGGCATTCCGATGTTCTCGAGCCCGAAAGCGACCTCGCGGTCGACCACGTCGTAGACGGTCTGCAGCTCGGGATCCTGGAAGACGAAGCCCACGGTTCGTGCGAGCTGGCGGGTGGGAGTCTTGATCACGTCTTCGCCGAAGACGGCGGCATCGCCGGCTATCCGGCCGCCATGGAAGTGGGGCACGAGGCCGTTCATGACGCGCAACAGCGTCGACTTGCCACCGCCTGATGCGCCGGTGATGACGGTGAGGCCTTCGTCGATGTCGAGGGTGACGTCGTGCAGGGCGGGCGCTATCGCGCCCGGGTACCAGTACGAGAGGTGGTTCAGGCGCGCGATCGCCATAAGAGGACCGGTGCGAAGAGAAGAAGGCAGGCGGCGAACGGAATGATGCTCACGGTTGGGGCGGTGAGTGTCGGGTAGGGGTACCAGTCGGCGGCGCGCCCGGCGATGAAGCCGGCTGCCGCGAGAGCGGAGGCGGCGATGAGAAGCCAGTCGGTGGTTTTCAGTGTTGGTGCTTTGAGGGAGGTGCGCGGCCCAGAGCCGAAGCCTCTCGCCTCCATGGATTCGGCCAGCTGGATGGAATCCTCGACGCTGGTGAGGACGACGGGGACGATGACCTCGGCCCAGGAGCGCGGGCCGCGGGGACGCCAGCCGCGGAGGCGCTGCGCCTCGCTGACCTGCACGAAGGATTCAGCGACCGAAGGGACGAGGTTGAGCGAGGCGGCGATGCCGGCGCCGGTGCGCGAGAGGGCGTTCGGGAGCGCGTCCATAACGTCGTGGGAGGCGAGCATCAAGGAGAAGGGCGCGGCGGCGACGATGGCCGTCGCCACTGTGATGCCTCCGTTCATTCCCGCGGCTAGCGCTTCGAATGTGTAGGGGCCGCCGAGGGCAGGGATGGCTTGCGGGAGGGTGAATATCGTCGTCGTGCCGAGATGGGCGGAGACGAAGTTCAGGGCTGTCGCGAGGGCGGCGATGAAGGCGACCGCGGTGAGGAGGCCGCGCATTCGGTGGAGGCCGGCGCCGGTGGCGAGCGATGCGATCGCCGCCGCCAGCACCATGACCTTGTAAGCGGGGTTGGTGGTGAACAGGACGATGAAGAGGCACGCGGCGGACCAGGCGGCCACCGATCGGGCGTTCATTTTCTTGCTCACCGTCTGGTTTATGTCTTGGCTAGAGGGGGCGGGGCGGGCGAGGGGTCGGTGGGTTGTGTGTAGTGCCAACCGAGGGCTTCCTTGTCGTGGAGCTTGACGTCGGTGTAGCCGGTCTGGGCCATGTCCCACTTGGCCGCGGTTTCGACCCAGAGGCCCCAGTAGGGCTGGTCCTGGGGAAGGCACTTGCTGAACTGCTTGGGTTCGTTGTCGATCTGGCAAACGCCCTTGCCGAAGCTGAAGGTCTGCGTGGCGAACTGAATCGTCGACTGGTCCATGAGGGTTTGCCCATCGATCGTGTCGGTGGGGAAGCCCACGCATTGCTGGACGGTCGTCCCTGAGAGGTGCTGGACCACCACGTAGGCGTGGTGCGGCATCGAGGCATGGATGCAGGTGCTGGCGGGAGACGAAGTAGAAGTTGCGGGAGAGCCACCGCAGGCGGCGAGGACGGAAATGACTAGGGCCAGTGTCGCGCTGGTCCCGATGAGGTGCTTGCGCACAGTGTTTCCTCCAGGCGGTCACCTTTTCCGAACGCGCCGCTGAAAGCTGACCGCCATGAGCTTCCGTGCCGTTGCGCGCGGACGGGTTTGCTTGCGGGCGTTCAGGTCTCCTGGCTCGCGGATCGCCGCCTCAGTCCCGCCTTCCCGATGTCCTTGACGGACTCAGTGGCGTCTTCTGGACGGAGGCTCCCCGCTCACAGTTGCGCGACAGCTCCGGCTTTCAACCGGATTCCCTTGGTGCCCTTGGTTGAAATCTTAGCTAGTCGGGTTTCGGTGGTCGTCCCTGGTAAGGCTGAGGTAGCCGGTCTTCTGGGTGACGGGCATCGCGAAGTTGAAGCGGTCGGGCATCAGCGCGAGCTCGATGTCGGTGGGTGGAAAGCCGGGCCATATCCCGCTCATCGCGCGTGAATAGCGCTCGCTGTCTTTCAGAGGCTTGAGGAGTTTGTCGAGGTCGGGCGTCTCGCCGCGGATGATCGCCTCCATGTAGCTCGCGCAAGCGTGGTCCTCAGGATGGTCGGCGGAGGCGATGAGGGTCAGGTGCGACGGGCGCCTTAGAAGGCAGGCTTGAACAGTCGCCCTCGCCACGACCAGACTGCCCGCGAAGATGTCGATACCTGGCTGGACTGCTGCGGCGACCTGCGTACCGGCGGATGAGCGCTGGACGAGGACACGACCTTTGAGGTCGGATGTTGTGATTTGGGTCGGCGAGTTGCTGATGGGGATGCCTTCGATGGGCAGCGTGTTCTCCTCGGCCGATATCAGCGCCTGGGGGATGCTGGCGGCCAGGGCAAGTGCTTCGTCGATAGTTCGCACGAGACGGCACTCGCGCGCGCCGCCGAACAGCGCGTAAGCGCTGACGGTGAACGACCGGATGACGTCGATGACGACCGCAATGCCGAGTGCCTGTCGCGCGCCCTCGATGCCAGTCGTGCGGATGACTTCCACGGGACGAGCATGATATCGATCGACTGTGTCGAGCTCGGGTTCAGGTGCGGGTTCGGGTGAAGAGCATCGTCCGTTTGGCTTTGAACAGATCGCTGATTGCGGGTCGATGCGCGTCGTGGGTCTGCGGCTCGAGCCCGGCCAGAAAGTGCCGGAGCATCGCAACGCGATCCCGGTGGCGCTCATCGTGACCGAGGGAACGCTGCACTTCGACGATGGAGTCAAGTCGGGCGACGTCGCGGCCGGCGAGATGCTCCTGATCAATCCGGGCGAGAGGCATACCTATCGCGCGGGTGTCGAGACATCGGCATACCTGGTGTTCGCGGGCCTGCCGGGCGTCCGCAGCCGGACCTGGAGCTTGCGGCGCAAGAGCTAGCTCACGCTAGCTCGCATCAGCTCGCGTTCCAGAGGTTGATTAGCCGGTGGCCGTCATCGCGAAGCACGCACAGTGTCGCCACGTCGAGCATCAGGCCTGTGGCCACGGAGATGTCGGCGCGGATCCAGGCTGCGCCGACGGCGCGGAGGGTGTGTCCATGAGAGAAGAGCAGCACGCGGCCGCCTGACTTGCCCGCGAGGGTGATGATGGCCTGCGCTCGCGAGTAGATCTGCACTGGCGTCTCCCCACCGGGCGAGCCGTCCGCATAGACCTCCCAGCTGGGGTTCTTGTCATGGATCTCCTTGGAGGTGAGACCTTCGTAGTCGCCATAGTCCACCTCTCTGAGGAGGTCGGAGATTTCGGGATTCTTGAATCCCGCGAGTTCGGCCGTCTTGCGTGCACGCTGCATCGGGCTCGAATAGACGGCGTCGAACTTGAGGGACGCGAGGCGCGGGCGGAGGGTTTTGGCCTTCTCCTCGCCGCGTGGGGTGAGCGGTATATCGGTGTTGCCGGTGTGGGGTCCGTTGGCGCTCCATTCGGTCTCGCCGTGGCGAGCGAGATAGATCTCGAGGTTCAGGCCGGCTTGCCCATCATCTCGGGGCGGCCGGAGCGGAGGGACCGGCCGGCGCTTTCGATCACCGCTCCTGCGCGCACGCGCTGGCCAGGGCGCACGCAGACCAAGCCAACGGCAGCCTGCCCACCCTGCTGCTTCAGCGCCTCGTTCACAGCCGAGAGGACTCGGTTGGCCGCGTGGGCTGTTCCGGCTACGTCGGTGTCGGGAAGGATGGCGAGGAGCTGCGGGGGAGTTCGCCCGATGACGCCGGGCGTGTCCACGTCGCGCACGGTGCCTGCCAGGGCGGCGGCCATGATCTTCAACGCTTCGTCGGGGGAGCCGGCGCCGTTGGCCTCGATGAGGAGGACGCCGAGGTTGCGTTGGTAGCGGTGGGCTCTTGCGAGCTCGTCTTCGAGCACGGGGCGCACGAAGCGGTCGTTGAACAGGCCGGTCGTGCGGTCGACGATGTGGAGCGGCTCCGCCTGCGGGTCGTCAACTTTGACGCCACAGGAAGGACAGAACACCGCGCCGTGGGGCAATGGCGATCCGCAAGCCTGGCAGGTCTGCCCCTCCGGACGGCGGCGGAGGAAGTCGCCTATTGGCATTCGGTAAAGCCTATCAGCCACGTTGGCGGCGCCCCGCGCGCCCTGCCTTAGCAAGGATTACGTCTTAACAAGCAGGGTTGCCTTCGTCCCGCTCGACAAATACCTTTGGCGCAGGAGTGCCGGTTGGGGGAGGGACCGGAAAAAGAAGGGAGGGCCCGCCAGGGCTATGCGAGTTTTGGTCAGCCCGCCGCCGCGGCGGCGGTTGTCACCCAGCTCTCCGCCCATTCGGACACGGCGCCCAATACAGGCTCGAGTGCGCGGCCTCGCGAAGTCAGTCGATAGCTCACACGTACGGGCGGTCCCGGGTCGACGAGTCTTTCGACAATGCTTTCGGTCTCAAGCTCTCGCAGTCGCTCGGTGAGGACGCGATCGCTGATGCCCGGTATGCCAGCTAGCAACTGATTGAAACGAGCTGGGCCTGGGAGCAGCGCTTTTACCACGGCCCCTGTCCAGCGCTTGCCTATCAGCTCGATAGCTCGCTGAAAGGATGCGCTGTAGTCGAGACCCCCTCCGACCATGGGGAGAGATTCTATGCGCTATCGGAGGTCTCCGAAGGCAAGCGTTGAGGTTTTCCACAAGAAATTTTTGCATCGCCAATTTTTCGGTCTGGGATAGTGGTCGTCAATGGACGCAACCGGCCGAGTGATTGTGGTCACCGGAGGTGCCCGGGGCATCGGCCGCGCCCTGGCCAACCGGTTTGCCAGCGCGGGAGCCGAGGCTGTGGTCGTCGCGGACATCGACCTCGATGGGGCCACCGAGGTGGCCAAAAGCATCCGCGGCTCGGCCATTCAGTGCGACGTGTCCCGGGAATCTGATGTCGAGCAGCTGGTTGACAAAGTGCAACAAGAGCACGGTCGCATCGACATCTTCTGCTCCAACGCCGGGATCGCGGTCGCCGGCGGTCCCGAGGCGCCGACCGATCAATGGCAGCGCATCTGGGATGTAAATCTCATGAGTCATGTCTTCGTCGCGCGCCACGTTCTGCCTGCAATGCTGGCTCGAGGCGAGGGCTACATCCTCGGCACGGTCTCGGCTGCCGGATTGCTCAACCACGTATTCGCGGCGCCATATGGCGTGACCAAGGCGGCCGCGCTTTCGCTGTTCGAATGGCTTTCGATTGCGCATGGCGAGCAGGGCATTCGGATTTCGTGCCTGTGTCCGCAAGGCGTCAAGACCGAAATGCTCGCGGCTGAGCGCAGAGAAGGTCTCGAATTCCTGACCGAGGGCGCTCTCGAGCCCGCTGCGGTTGCAGAGATCGTCCTGCAGGGCTTGCGGGATGAGCGGTTCCTCATCCTTCCGCACCCGGAGGTCGCCGAGTACTTTCGTCGCAAGGCGGGCGACTACGACCGCTGGCTGAAAGGCATGCGGAGGCTGCGAGCTAACATCCTCTCTGCCTCCAGCTGAGTGCGCCGCCTCTCCCTGGTCGCCGGCGTCGCTCTGATTGCCATTGCCTTCGGGGCTGCAACACGCGTCGCGAATACACGCGAGGGCCTCATCGCCGAGGCGATCACCTTCCTGGCAGGCCTGGTCGGGATGATCCTGGTCTTCTACGGCCTGTTCGCCGGCGCCCGCCCGGCGGCACCCGCCGTGCCACGATCGCCTGCGGCGGCAACGAAGCCATCCCGCAGGCAGTTCGCCATGGGCGTGGGTGGCCTGGGTCTGGCGGCGATCCTTATCGGCGGGTCCGGCATCTCGGCAGGATGGCAGTGGGCCGGATTGAGCGCGGTGGTGCTGCTCCCGATGATCGTGGGCAGCGCAGTTCTGTGTGCTCGCTTCCTGCGGGCGCGCTAGGTCACGAGCCCAGCGCGAGGATCTCGCCCACCAGGTAAAGGGATCCGCACACCAGCACGTTGCCCTTGGGGCCGGCGAGTTCACGGGCGCGCTCCAACGCCGCGCCTGCCGAAGGGACTGCGTAACTTTCGGGGCCGTACGTCTTCTCCAGCAGTTCAGCGGAAACCGCATGACCCGCGGCGCTCGCGGGCTCGGTGAACACGGCGGCGTTGGGGTTCATGGTTCGCAGCGCGGCTAAAAGTTGAGCAGGATCGCGCTCGCTGAGCATGGCGAACACCGCGATCAACCTCTCGTTGCCGATCAAACCTCGAAGGGCGACACCAGCCTTCAGCATGGCGGCGGGGTTGTGGCCGCCGTCGAGGATCACCCTCGGCTCGTTCGCGATCACCTGAAGGCGTCCCGGCCAGCGCGTCGATTCGAGGCCGGTGCGGACCTCGTCATCGGTAACTTCGTCAAGTAGGTGCGCTGCGGCGACCGCGAGAGCTGCATTGGCAGGTTGGTAATCGCCGGCCAGTGGCAGCATCAGGTCTTTGTGCTCGAAGCCGGGCCCGGACACGCTCATCGTGTGCCCGCTCCAGCCGCGCGATGCGGCCTCGAAGTGAATGTCTCGACCGAGTGCCCACACCGGCGCACCCGCTTGATGCGCGTGCTCTTCGATTATGGAGAGCGCTGAGCCCTCGCAGCCGGTGACGACATGGTTGTGCGGCTTGATGATCGCCGCTTTTTCGTGAGCGATCTCCTCGATCGTGTCGCCGAGGTACTTCTGATGGTCGAGGTCGACGTTGGTGACCACCGCGACGCCGAGGTCCACCGCGTTGGTGGCGTCGAGCCTCCCACCGATCCCGACCTCGCAGACCAACCGGTCGCTGCGCGGCCCCAGGAACGCAAGCGCCATCGCCGTCAGCATTTCGAACTCGGTGGCCTGGCCCATCTCCCCGGCGATCTCGTCGAACGCCGGCATCAATCCCTCGAGCGTTTCGACGAACTCGGCTTCGGTGATCGGCGTGCCGTTCAGTTCGATGCGTTCCGTGTACGAGATCAGGTGAGGCTTGGGCATGAACCCGACCTCGCGCCGGGCGGCTTGGAGGATCGACGCCAGGCATGCCCCTGTCGAACCCTTCCCGTTCGTGCCCGCGATCAGAGCGCCACTGAGCCCAGCGTCAGGCTTGCCGATGCGATCGAGGATCGCTCGCGTGCGCTCGGTGCCCAGCTTCATGCCGAAGCGACCTTGCCTAGAGATGTAGGAGAGCGCCTCCTCGTAGGTCAAAGGACGCTCAGCCGGCGACTACGGCTTCAATCGCGCAGAAGTCTGAATCGGTCGAAATCAACCGGGTCATGCGGAGGCCCGCCTTGGCCAGGAGATCGCGATACTCGCTCGTCGTCCGTTCCTTGCCACCCAGCACGACCATCATGTTGAGGTCGCTCATCAGCGCCGGCAGATCCTGCTCAGGGTTCTCGACCCGTTCGGGCAGCTTCCTTTCCAGGAGCACGAGCTTCGCCTCGGCGTTCATCGCACGCCGGCAGGTTTGCAGGATGGCAAGCGACCGCTCGTCGTCCCAGTCGTGGATGATCGACTTGAGCAGGTAGAGGTCGGCGCCCGAAGGCACCCCTTCGAAAAAGCTGCCTTCGGGGAGAGCAACCCTGTCGGCGACGCCGGCCTCTTCTAACTTCTCCTGAGCGCCGGCGAGTCCCTGGGCGAGGTCGAACAGGATGCCTCGCACCTCGGGATGAGCCTGCAGAACGCCAATCATCAGAGCGCCGTTGCCGCCACCGACGTCGACCACGGTGCGTGCGCCGCCGAAGTCATACGCCGCGACAAAGCCTTTCCCCACGCGGGTCGAGTATTCAACCATCGCAGCGTTGAAGCGACCAGAAGCTTCAGGGTCCTCGGCCAGATGTTCGAAGCGGCTCTTGCCGAAGACGTGTTCGTAGGCCGGCTTGCCAGTGCGCAATGTGTACATGAGGTCGCCCCAGGCCTGATATGCCTCTTCGCTGAGCATGATCGACATGTTGCGGAGGCCAGGCTTGTCGGTTCGGAAGCTGTCGGACAGTTGCGTCGCGGCAAATCGTCCGTCGGCCTGCTCCTCGAAAAAGCTCCACGACGCGAGACCTCGCAGCATCCTGAGCAGCGCTTCGCTGTGCGTTCCTGTCGATGTGGCCAGGTCGTCTGCGGTTTTCGGCCCGGTGGCGACGAGATCGGGAATCTGCAGTTTGCATGCGGCCACGACCAGCTGAAAGACGCGGAATCCGTTGACGAGTCGCTGCGCCTCTATTGATGACGTCACGGGCGGCGGCGGACCTCGGCTTCGTAGGTGTTTTTGATTAACATCGCGCGAGTCATCGGGCCCACCCCGCCAGGGTTCGGGGTGAGCCAGCCCGCCACCTCTTCGACGCCGGGGCCGAGATCACCCACCTGGCGGCCATCCGCCCAGTTCGTGCTGACGTCCACGACGGTTGCGCCAGGCTTGACCATCTCCTTGCCGATCAAGTTTGCCTTGCCTGCCGCGACGACCAGAATGTCGGCGGTTCGCGTGTGGCTTCCCAGGTCTTTGGTGCGCGTGTGGCATACCGTCACCGTAGCGTTGCGCTTGAGCAGCAGCAGCGCGGTGGGCTTGCCGACGAGGTTGCTGCGGCCGACCACGACGGCGTTCGCGCCCTCGATCTGAATCGCCGAGCGATCGAGCAGCTCGATGATGCCGGCGGGAGTGCACGGCTCGACTCCTCCGGGCAAACCGAGCGCCACCAGGCCCGCGTTGATGGGGTGGAAGCCGTCGACGTCCTTGACCGGGTCGAGCGCGAGGGCGATTCGGGTCATATCGATGTGGCGGGGCGCCGGCTGCTGCACGAGGATCGCGCTGACGCTTTCGTCCGCGTTGAGGCGGCGGACCAGGCTCACAAGCTCGTCGGTGGTCGTTTTCGAAAGCAGTCGGTGATCCTCGGACTCGATACCGACCTGCTTCGCGTTCTTCTGCTTCAGCTCGACGTACTGCGCTGACGCAGGGTCGTCACCGACAAGCACTGTAGCGAGCTTCGGCCGTGAGCCGCCCGCCGCGACTCGCGCGGCGACGGCTCGAGCGATCTCATCAAAGATCTGGCGGGCCACGGCTCTTCCGTCGAGAACGCGGGCTGTCACGCGGCTAGCCTAGATCGAGTTCCTTGCGCGCCGCATCGGCGACCAGTCGCATGACGTCGCGCAGGTCGCGATTCGTCTCGCGCGAGATGCGCCGGCAGTCGTCGTACTCCGGCGCGACGTCGACGGCTTTGCCGCCGAGCTCCTTGACCTTCACGCGGGCGGTGCCGAGCGGAGTGATGACTTCGATGACACTGCGCTGAGCCGTCACGCGTTGCGCGGTCGTCATGCGCACGCCGAGCGTGGTCGAGTGTAGGAGGAGGTATTCGGTGAGGCGCGCGACCAGCTCCGGCGACGACATGATCGTGATGAGATGCCCGGCACGACCTTTTTTCATAAGGGCGGGCGTCACGCTGACGTCCAGCGCCCCGGCCTCCATCAGGTCTTCGCACAGCGCCGCAATAAGGTTTGGCGCCATGTCATCGATGTTGGTCTCGATGAGAGTCACGCCGGTCTCCTGCTCGACTCTTTCGCCGATCCACACCGCGAGGGCGTTGCCGGGATTGTCGCGGGTGCCGATGCCGTAGCCGATCGACCGGAGGGCCATGGCCGGGCGCTCGAATCTCGCGCTGGCGGCCAGGATGGCCGCGCCCGTTGGAGTCACAAGCTCTCGGGTCTCTTCTGCCGCTTCGAACAGCGCTCCGGTTCCCTCGAGGACGCGAACGCTTGCCGGCGCAGGGAGCGGCATCGGGCCCATGCGGCCGCGGGGCACCGGCAGGGCAGACGAGTAAATCTGGTCGACATCCAGTCCATGGAGCAGCCAGAAGGCGCCCATTAGGTCGACGAGCGTGTCGGCGCCACCAAGCTCGTGCAGGTGAACCTGGTCTTCCGGCAAGCCATGAAGGCGGGATTCGGCGCGGGCAAGGCGGTCGATCGCATCGAGGACCGGCGCTTTGACTGTTTCGGGTGCCTCGGCATCCTCGACGACCGCGCGCAATGCCGGGACGGTGCGCTCGATCCGGTCAACCGTCTCGACGATCACGCGGGTGCCGCCGACGTGGCCGCGCGTTTCGTGGCGCACATCGATGCTGACATCGTCGCCGAGCCGAAGCGCTTCGATGGCGGCGTCCAGCAAGGCGCGGTCGGCGCCCGCGTCGATCAGAGCACCGAGGGTCATGTCGCCGGAGATGCCGGCGAAGCAGTCGAAGTAGGCGATGGTCATGCGCGCGTCCTATTAATGCAAACAGCCGCGGCATCGATCGGCAGCATGCTTTGCGGGCGCTTGGAGATGCGTACCTCGACTCCGGCGACCTTCTCGAGCTTGAGTACGCGATCGGCGATCCGGGCGGCCAGTGTCTCGATGAGCTTTTGGGACTCGCCCTCGATGACCTCCTTAGCGATGGCGCGCACCTGCCGGTAGTCGACCGTGTCCTCGACGCGATCAGTGCGTCCGGGCTCGCTCAGGTCGCACTCGACCTCGACGTCAACGCGAAACTCCTGCGGCTGATCGCGTTCGGCCCCGCGCACGCCATGGCGACCATGGAATGACATGCCCTCGAGAAGGACGCGATCCATGTTGCAATTCTGGCCTCAAATAGACTTTGTCACGTGGTGAACACTCGCGACGAGGTGCGGCCGGCGACCGCAGACGACCTGCCAGCGCTGAACGACATTTACAACCAGTACGTCGCCGAAGCGCACTACACCTTCGACATCGAGCCGATGACCATGGACGCGCGCCGGGAGTGGTTCACGCA